>JAHJRE010000026.1 GCA_018831055.1 Bacteroidota bacterium | reverse complement strand
TCATGGCGCAAGGGAAGCCCTCCTCCCAACAGCATAAAATCCGTAATTCCCTGAACTCCATGCAAAAGGATCGGATCGTCTTTGATAAAATCATACCATGCTTTACCGGTTGACAAACCAATACCTGCAGCAGTCAAGGCTTTCTTTCTGGCCGCATCCACCGCCATCAGAGGCGATCCGTCCATCCTGCTGAAAGCCTTTAAGACTCCACTCTCATCCACAATACAGGTGGTAATGGCAATACCTGTTTCCGCCGCCTTTTCCTCTGCCCGCTTGATCATTTCACGGGCAACCTCCAAAGTCAGGGAGGATTTTCTAAATACGATGTTTTCTTCCTGGTTCATACATTAAAGATAATTATATAATAATATGAAATTATTTGATTCGAGGCACAATATTTCGTATTATTGTACTAATTTAAGGAACGCTTCAATAAAGTGCAACTATAACTTAATTAATGTTTTAGTTTTATTGATTCGATCCCTTGCAACACCAGATCTTTACGTAGCAAACTTATTGAAATCAATTCAAATCCTTTGATGTCAAATTAGTTTTTTTTATAACTGAAATGTCTGACATTCCTTTATTGAACCCAGGTAATGAAACCTTCGGAGACTGGTTCATCCCAGTAGTTATCCCTGTAATTTCATTTCTGATAACTTTTCTGCTCATGCCTGCCATCATACGGGCAGGAGTCCGTTTTGAGCTTACCGATAAACCCGATCAGCGAAAACTACATAAGAACCCCATCCCTACTCTTGGCGGGATAGGTATCTTCCTTGGGTTTTTCCTTACTTCGGTTACTTTCATGATTTTTTCCGGGAACACACAGTTCTATTACATCATAGCCTCCCTGATCATCTTGTTTGTACTCGGCATTTTAGATGACCTGAAAGACCTATCTCCATCGAAAAAATTCCTGGTCCAGTTTATCACGGCTTTTCTGATTGCATTCAGCGGCATACGTATTGAGGGTTTTTATGGATTTCTTGGTATCCAGGAAATACCGGTTTGGTTTCAGTATATGCTTACCATCGTGATCATTGTGGGAGTAACGAATGCTTTTAACCTGATTGACGGCATCGACGGACTGGCCGGTGGGGTATCCTTCATAAACACCACACTGATCGGAATTATTTTCTTGCTGGCAGGAGAATCCGTATTCAGCATCCTGGCCTTTGCACTGGCCGGCAGCCTTCTGGCCTTCCTGTATTATAATTTTCACCCAGCCAAAATATTCATGGGAGATACCGGCTCCCTGATCATCGGTTTTACCCTGGCGGTCATCGGGATCCTGATCATCCAGAAAGCAACGGTTATCACAGAAAGTCTTAATCTGAACGGAAATATCATGATCGTGATGGTTGGGATCTTTCTCATTCCTGTTTACGACACCCTCCGGGTTTTCATTGTCAGGATGAAAAACAAAAAATCACCCTTTAGACCGGATAAAAACCATATCCATCACCTGTTGATCGAAACAGGATACAATCATACAAGATCAGCCCTGGTCCTGTATTTTTCCAACCTGGTGATCATCGGTGCAGGATTCATGATGAAAACCCTGAATCCCAACTTTGCCATTCCCGTCCTGTTCATCCTGGCAATTCTGATGACGGAAATGTTGAATATCAGGCGCATCATCCTCAACCAGATCAGGGAACGCTTCCTGCATAAAAAAGCAGATGAAATATTCTCCGAAAACCGTTTCCTTTCTAAAAACCTGGATAAATGAAAGAACAAAAACACATATTCCTTATCGATGACAATGAGCTTTTCGCCGCAACGGTATGCAACGGACTGAAGGAAAAGCTGGGTGCCCGGGTGAGTGTTTTCTATACGGGTGAAGCCATGCTGGAAAAACTTTCCGAAAACCCCGATGTGATCATTCTGGATTTCCAGCTCGACAGCCACGACAAAAACGCCAAGGACGGAGGAGAGATCTTAAAGGAGATCATGATAAAAGCACCTTCACAGAACGTCATCATGCTCACTTCCATGGAAGATCTGAAAAATGCAGTCAGCCTGCTGAAAAAAGGAGCCGTTGATTATATCCTGAAAGATGAAGTTTTTTTCGACAATCTGCTTAACTCCGTTAAAAATGTTTTTGAGATAAGGGATTTGAGAAATGAGATCGCAGAATTGAAATATAAGTCACGTCAGTACAGGAAACGCGTTATTATAGTCTTTGCAGCCTTAATCGCGGTGGTCGCCATACTCGGGATCCTGCTTCTTTGATCTATTTCTTTCGGTTTATCGTCACGCTCACTTCAATTTCATCCTTTAAATGCTTTTTAACCGAGCAAAGAGAGGCTGTCTGAATAAGTGCATTGTCGTACTTTTCAGGAAACGAAGAAGGTACGTTAATGGTAATATTGATCTTGTCGATCAGTCTTTTAACAGGATTGTACGATTGCTCCTGGTCGAGGGTGATATCATCGGCAGGTATTCCCCGCTGGTCGCAAAAGGCCTTGGTAAAGATCCCGGCACAGGTACCCAGGGAAGCAAGGAAGAGAGTGAACGGCTCCGGATATTCGGCGTCACCGCCGCCCTGCCGCGACTGGTCTGTCTTGATGGTAAATCCGTTGAAATCGGCAAAAACCTTTTTATTGCCCGGAAAAAAGATCTTCATGGTTTTTTCAGGTTTAATTTAGTTTCTCTATAAATGCTTCAGGAAGGAAAATGTTCATGGCAATCGACATTCAGTAATCAATAGATAACAACCTTTTCTCTCCCAATCGCCTCTCCATCTGATTTCAGCACCACGAAATACACCCCGGGCGTATAATCCGAAACATCGATGCGTATCTGCGATTGCCCGGAAGGAATTTTTACCGATTCAATAAGTCTTCCCCAGATGTCATACAGGCTAATTGTCAATTCTGTATTCTGTCCCGACAAGTCGGGATTTCCACTTCGTTCCAATATTCTGTATTTACAATGTATTTCTTCATACGCCGGGTTCGGGAAAACCTCCAGGGCATCGGTGGTATTGGTTTTTGTGTTTATGTCTGGCCATTCTGTGGTGCCTACGATGAGGCTGCAGTCATCCGGGACAATGGTGTCGGATGCGATGGGGTATGGGCAAAGGGAATCGTATTTAAAGGGAAAAGTATAAATACTGTCGTCTTCCAGGTTTTGGTTGAGCTTGCGCAGATAAACGTCGAATTGGTTGGACTGATATGTGCTATACATATATAAAAGCTTTTGATCAAATGATTTTTGAAGGATGCTTCCATAAATATCATTCACCAAATCAGTATAATTAATTATATTCCCAACGGTATCAAATAAAACAGCATGGTTTACGATGTCATCCTCAGTATTTCCCCAACCGGCACTTCCTGCTAGAACAGAATCATTTAAAAATGTCGAATACCCTAATCCCCCATGTTTATATCCATATACTAAATCATAAGTGTCGATAATGTATCCATCTAAATTCATTTTCATTAAAGCGGGCGAATAATTCCCTGTAATGGATGAATGATGGCTAATTGAAGAATAATAATAGTCATTTCTATCATTAAGTGTTGTGGTCCAGGCAAATCCACCGGATTCTCCACCAACATTCTTAAATGCAACTCTTTCCCACTGGAAAACACCATTTGAATCTGTTTTAATGAAATATGGCTTCGCCCAATATAATCCTGGATTTAATGGATCTTCATAATCACAACTTCCAGTTATTAAATAGCCACTATCATTTGTTAAAATAAAGGAGCGTGCATCTTCATTTATCATAGATGTATCTGGACTATTGTAACATTCTTTCCAGATCATATCGCCCTGGGAATCAAATTTTGCGAGACAAATTCTATCATTTCCAGGTGGAAAATAGCCTGTGTACTTTAGAATTGTAACAACACTTCCATCTTCTAAGGCTAAAACATTATAAGCATAATCCATATCACCAGGTGTGTGATAAACTATGCACCATTGCTTTTCACCACAAGGATTAATTTTAATAATAATCGGATCTTGAAACGGATCGTAATAAGTAGTAAATCCCACACAAAAAATTTCACCGAAATTGTTAATATCAATATCTGCTAATGCAATAAATGAATTAGTTTCTCCAAAAGTCTTGTTCCAAAGCATTTCCCCATTAATATCCGTTTTAATTATCCAGGAAAAATTGGGAAAAGTTGCCGTAACATAGTAACCGGCTAAAAGATAGCCTTTATCATATGATTCCTCAAAGTCTTCTCCAAATACGGATTTGTTACCCAGGTATGATTGAATCCATTTATTTTGACAAAATCCAGGGTTTTGCAAAAATATACTAATAGTTACAATAATTATAAATCTATATATGGCCATTTTATTTAACGATATTTAACTTATGATTTTCAACTAATTCGTTGTTAATGAATACATGAACGAAATACATTCCTGTTGTATATTTATCCGTACTACACAGTATTTGGTTTTGCTGTCCTTCAATTCTGTACATTTGAATTTGTTTTCCTAAAACATCAGAAATTATAATTTTTCCTGACTCAACAGGCTCATTCAAATCATATTCTATGATGAAATAACTATATGAAGGATTGGGATAAATCTGAACTATTGACGTTTCTATAGTATTACTATTATATGTTATATCCCAAACAATACCACTTTTTAGATTATCAGGCAGATATATTGTTTCTTTGAATTCTTGCAGATTATTTATTACTAAAAGATTCCTTGAATAAATGCCTTGTAAAGTATTTATATTGGAAGAAATACTTTGTAAATTTTGAATATCAATACTATCCAATGAATAATTATTATTCCAATAGTGATTCTGAATATCCACCAGGTCATTATGCAGTCCATGCTCAAATTGTTCATTATCATCCAAAACAAAGTTTATTGGGATACTATCAATAATATTATTTGCTGTTGTTGAATCATTTTCCATCAAGTACAAATAAGCAAGTCTGTATTTAGCATTAACATTCTGCCTGGTTTTAAGCAAATTTTTAAGGCTATCTCTTGCATATGCGTTTAATGTGTCATATTTATATTCACTAATTAACTTCATAAATGATTGTGCCCGGGCAGAAGAATGCAGCGCAAGGCTTTTTTCCAATAGCTCTTTTGCACCGTAGTAGTTAATGCCATCCATAATCTCTGCCATCCAATAATCAGGCATTAAAATCAATCTGTTGTTTAATTGGCGTAATAAATCTGGAGATTTTACTGAATGAGGATTGGCTACCAAAATATCTTTGATCATTACATTTGGTAGCACATTTTCCTTTTCAATGGCAGATTTCATTACAGTATCAGAAAGATAAGGGGACTCATTAAGCAACTGCTGTCTTAAGTCCATTGCTTCATAGGGCATGCTTGTTTGTATATCAAAGCTTAAACTTTCTGTACTCCCTCCATCGACTAATAGGTTTAAGCTATCAGTATAATCTAATATTATACTGGACTCATTAATAACATTAGTGTTTTCATATAAAAGGTCTATACCTCCTGAAAGAAGTGATGGGCAACTTGCTTCTTTGTTATATATAATACCTAACATCGGTTCTCTATGAACATTTTCAACTGGATATGGCATTAATATAAAACCTAACTGATTTTCATGGTGATAGTAATTTATCTGAACCAGATCATCAGGATCATTATATATATTATATTCAAGGTCCTGATATTCTTCATCATCTGTAAAAGTATTTGCTGCAGGTAAATAGCTTTGTCCTGATACCATGCCTTGGTTCTTTGCAATTCCAAGGTTTTCCACAACCATTCCACCATAAGGTATAATATAAACATCATATTGGCAATCAGTAAAATCATTGCAAAGAATACAAAGACCTTCAGCATTACCATTCCTATTCTCCCCCGCGGTAACAATCCCGCAAGACAGATTCTCAATAGAATTATTATAAATCTCATTGTAATATGGCCCAAGGTTATGCGTATAAATGGCCGCATGATCCATTTGCGTGCCGGAATATCCTGTAAAATAATTCTCTGTCAAAAGGAATTCCTGGCAGGCCTCAAGAT
The DNA here is from genome assembly GCA_018831055.1 of Bacteroidota bacterium. Lineage (NCBI taxonomy): Bacteria > Pseudomonadati > Bacteroidota > Bacteroidota bacterium. The sequence continues at coordinate 595 of JAHJRE010000026.1, read as the reverse complement.
ATACCCCTATCAAAGTATCACTTGTGCTGTGATAACTATCAGGCATATCCATTTCAAAGGTGTTATGGAATATTTCAGCATTGTTGACCCCGCTCATCAGAATCCCTCTTTTATTATCGGTAAAGGTTGCGGAATCAATGACGATGGGTAAGGATTCCCTGTCATCCAGTACCAGGATTCCATAATCCAGGTGTTCAAAAATGCTAATGTAATATTCCGGGCAAGGCGTTGTATTGGAAATGGCACATTCATTATAAACATAGAAGCCGGCACTACCGGATCTTATTCCAGTACCACGGCTTTCATCACTTGTCGTTGCCAGGTTTTGAAAGGTGTTGCCTTTGAACAAAATACCTTCTACCGATTGCAAATCGACGAATGTTTCCGGAATGGCTGATTCGCCCGGTTCAATTTCCATTCCGTAAAGAAATTCTGTGGTTATGAATCCGGTATTTTTAAATCTGCTGAGATTATTGGCCGGTTCGCTGGTTTGGGGATTGAAATTTTGATAGGGATAAAAACACACCCCAATGATATTATCTTTAAATACTCCGCCGTATGATTGCACTATCCCTCCTGTTGGTATATAATACCC
>JAHJRE010000025.1 GCA_018831055.1 Bacteroidota bacterium | reverse complement strand
TCCTATCGGTGTCTGATCACAATAAACCAGCCTGATCATCCGGCTTCCTGAAAGAGGTTCCAGGTCGGCGACCGCTGTTTCGTCCATTGTTAAAACCTGCAGGTTGTTCAGGTTACGAAGAGGTTCTATGTTGCTGATTGCTGTTACGGAAATATCCAGTGATTCCAGATTGATAAGGTCTTCGAGGGGACTCAGGTCTTTAATCCTGGATTGTTTGCAATTGAGTTTTTTCAGGTCAACAAGGTCGTTCAGTGGTGCCAGGTTATCAATAATGGTGAATGATATATCCAATGATTCGAGTTTTTCCAGTTTTTTTAACGGCTCAAGATCCTTCAGGTTTTGCTTGTTTTGAATACTGATTTGTGTGAGGTTAGCAATCTCATGCAGCTGCTCCTTGGTAGGGGTAGGGTCAATTTGTATGTATGATGCAAAGACATTTTGCCACTCCGGCGTCAGTTCATTCCACCAGTTAATCAGAGTTTGGGATTCATATATTACAAGAACCTGTGGATGTTTTTCCATGAATATACCGGCAACTTTTCCTGAAATGCCTGTATTGTCGCAGTAGATTTTTTCTAATTCACTGAGATTGTTTAAAGGATCCAGTGATGATACCGGTGTATTGTCAATATTCAGGCTTTTAAGACTGCTTAGTCCTGATAATGGAGAAAGGTCCGAGATCCTGGTTGACGAACAATACAACCGTTCCAGAGTGGTCAGGTTTTTTAAAGGCTCAAGGCTTGCAACCCTGGTTTCGGAACAATCCAGGATAGTCAGACTTGACATCCCTGAAAGCGGTAAAAGATTATCCACCCAGGTGCCCCTGAAGCGCAGATCCCGGATCTTTGTCAAGGAAGAAAGCGGGCTTAGATCGACAATATTATTGCTGTCGAGATTTAATCTCTCCAGTTCCGTGAACGCTGAAAATGCTGCCAGATCTGAAACAGCAGTGTATCCGGCATCAAGGTCGCGAAGCTTGCCGGAAAAACGGAGGACTGAAAAGTCACTGACTTTAGTATGGCTGCAGTCGATAACTTCAAGCTGACTGAGATTGCGGATGGGCGTAAGATCCTGTATACCTGTATAAGAACAGTTGATTTTTTTCAGGTTACGAAGTTGGGAAAGGGGTTGAAGGTCAAAGATAGCAGTATCCTTTTCTACACTGATCTCGGTAAGATTGAGAATCTGCCTGACGAGATAGAAGATCTTATCGGTATTGAAAGGAATGGTATCCGTGATAATAAGCACTGCAGGCAGAGATATGCCCGATGTATCTGTTTGATCCTTTTGCATCAGAGAAGATGCCAGTATTTTTCGGCTAATGAGAATTGCCGAATCGGTGAATCCTGCAATGCCGGCCAATGTGAGTGAATCATTTATGATCCTGGATTTTCCCAGGGCAATTTTCCAGGATTCCGGCAGATTATTCCACCAGTAACTCATTTCTTCGTTTTCATTCAGCTTGGTGGTATAGATGCTGGCAATTTTCAGATCCTGGTTGACCTCATCGTAATTGAACTCAATGAACCTCTGTAGCGAGTTATCCATTGTATCACCCGAAACAGTTACTGCTTCGAGGTGTCGGTCGATATCGGCAATGAAGAAAAGGCCTCCGTGTTCATTGTATTGTGGCGTGATCTTATTAATGTTCAGAGTGAAAGCAGCATCACGGAAAAAGAAGTTTATGTCTTTCAGATAAGCCTGTACATCTTTGTTCACAATAGCTTCTCTTTTGTCGTCGAGATCATCTTCAATCTGTACTTTGTCGTTGGCAAATATTTTCCGGTAGCTTTCCTGGATGATGGTTTCTTTTTCCCGTGCCGGGGTTGACTTAGTACCCAAGGTATTCATGGAATATTCCAGAAACCCTATGAGCTGTGTAACCTGCTGCTCGAGTGTTTCCATCTTTTGTTTGGCAATACTGTCGTTGTTTGCTTCCTGGGTAAAACCTTTGTTTACGGTTGCTATAAGCAGTATTACGATTAAAAACTGCAGGATTTTGTAAAACTCATTGTTCATGGTATATGTATTTCTTCAATACTTCTTCGTCGTTATTATTTATTTTCAGGAGGTTGGATATAAGCCATCCTGTGTTATATCCCGGCCGGTTAAAGTAGGATAGTTCAAAATACCAGCCGCTAACCTGGAAAAAATGAAAACGGACTGTGGTTACTGTTTTAAACCGTAGGTTTCCCTTTTTAATTTCATACAGGAAGAGGCTTAGATAATCGGGATTGTAGTCACGTCTCAGATAATACTCCAGGCTGTCTGAATCGTTAAAAACCCTGAAAATATTCATAAATCCCAGTTCGTGACTTAGCGGATGCAGAAATTTACTGTCGTTAAAGACGCTGGTGTCGGTCTTTTTCAGTACATCCTGGAAGGGAGGGAAGAAGACATGGGAGATCACCCATTTGGAGCCTACTTTTTCCTGCTGCAACTCCAGGTAAAGCGTGAGTTCCTTTTCCACTCCCTGATAATAAAACAGTGTTTTCAATTCTGCAAACCATTCTCCGCCATGGAAATCCAGGAAAAGAGATTCCTTCTTGCCGTTGACGTGTTCGATGAACTCCTCCCTTAATTCGGGTTTCACCCAGCCCGACTCCATGTCGAAGAGAATGGGCAGATATTTCTTTCTAAGCTTGTAACTTCGGTATTCACTGTCTTTTGGGTAATACCTTTCCCCTTTAACGTCTTCCTCTCCGTTAAAGCGCCTGAAAAACTGGTTCACCTGTTTGGTTTCGGCATACATGGCGCTTTCGTCACCGATGTAGTCACCGATACTCTGGGAAAAGGACACGGTTGTAAAAGCCATGGCCGCAATGAGCAAGGCAGTGAGTCTGAACATGTAAGAGAAAAATTAGCGTTATGGTCTATTTTATGGTCTCCACCACCCGGATGTCTCCGAGCAGCACATCCCAGAATCCAATCAAACGGCCGCCGATCTGGGTTTCTTTTCTTTCAACGTACACCGTAATGTCTTTCTTGGTCGTATCCATGTAAACCAGTCCGTCGTCGGATGTGCCTTCAAATCGCTGGTATATGGTAATTACACCCACATAGCGCCCGTCAGGCTGAAGTTCCAGATCACTGATGTATTGAATATTGTACCATTTTATGGTAACCTGGTCGTAGTTGAGAAGCATCAGACGTTCAAGGTATTCTTTCACCGGATAGTATTTTACTTCTTCCCGGTAAAGCGAAGATACTCCCATCTGTGCGTCATCCACGAAAAGTTCAAGGGTTCTTTCTATTACACGTTTGGCTTCAGAGAACGGGGTTTCCTTGCTGCCAATGATGCTGATGTATTTCCCCAGGTCTCTGATCTTTTCCATTGCGAGACTGTCGATGGCTCTTTTTCTTTCAGGACTGATTACATCCTGTGACATCAGGGAACTGCTGTATGATAAAGCAAATAGTAAAACCAGGATATATGCAATACGTTTCATATTTTTCCGATTATTTTTTAATTAATTCCAATTCAACAATCCTGCCACTTTCATCCAGGGAAATGGTTTCAACGGCATTGATGTTCTTTTTTTGATCTTTCAGGTAATTGAGGTAGTCTTTTATGGTAGTAGGACGGTCATAATCCTTCATCGAGCCGGATTGGCTGATGATGATAAGTACCGGGGCATCCGGAGTGGCGAATAATCCCAGTGCATCATTGATCTTGCGGTTGGCGAGATCTGTACTCTGTGCTCCTGAAATTTCAGAGAAATATTTTTCAAGCTGTTGTTCCCTGGTAAGCACGACCTCCTTGATTTCTTCGCTTTCTTTTTTCCTGGCCAGTTCAGCCCTTTCGTTTTTGAGCATTTGCTCCGCATCACGAAGCATCATAAGCAATTCAGGGTCATCAATGTTCATGGCTTTCGTTTCCCTAAGTAGCTTTTCCCTTTCTTCCAGTGTCAGCGATCCATCGTTGTTCAGAATGGCCTGCAGGTTTTGGCGGGCCTGTTCCATTTTTTGTGCATATTCGATGGCTGCCTGCTCCTGGGCAAGTTTCTTTTTGCTCTTGCATCCTGTAATTCCCATGCCTATGATAAGAGTCATGAGGATCAAAAAAAGCATTTTTCTGTTGATCTGTGCCATAACTTTATAGAATTAATGTTTTTACTCGCTTTGAGAGCACAAAAATATTGAAAATTTACGGATAAAATATTTTTCAGGATAACTTCTTTAAATCTGATATATTGTTGATTAGTAATATTTTGTTCTTTGGACAGGAATGAACCACGATTTTTTTATTATTTTCGGCGCCAGTTTAAATATTGCAGGGATGGAAAAGATTTACGAAGCGCTAACTTATTTAAAAAGCAGGGGAATTGTATATCCCGACACAGGAATCATCCTGGGGACGGGATTGGGGAAAATGGTAAAGCATCTCCATGTGGAACAAAGTATCCACTACAGTGAAATACCACATTTCCCTGTTTCTACGGTGGAATTCCACAATGGGACTCTGTTGTACGGAAAGATGGAAGGGAAACAGGTTATTGCCATGCACGGTAGGTTTCACTATTACGAGGGTTATACGCTTAAACAGATCACGTTTCCAATCCGGGTAATGAAATTACTGGGCATACAGCGTCTGTTGATATCAAATGCCGGAGGATCGATGAATCCGGAGTTTAAAAAAGGAACATTAATGCTGCTTGACGATCATATTAACCTTCTTCCTGATAATCCACTGATCGGGCATAATTATGATGAACTGGGACCCAGGTTTCCGGATATGTCTGAGCCATACTCCCAACAATTAAATGATCAACTGATACAGATTGCCGCTGAGAATAATATCACGCTGCATAAAGGGGTTTATGTTGCCGTGGCCGGCCCCAACCTTGAAACCAGGGCTGAATACCGTTACCTGAGAACCATAGGTGCCGATGTGGTAGGGATGTCGACAGTTCCTGAAGTGATTGTTGCCAACCATATGAAACTTCCCTGTGCAGCCATCAGCGTGATTACGGATGAATGTGATCCCGACAACTTAAAACCAATATGTTTGAAAGATCTGCTTGAAACTGCCGCTGTGGCAGAGGATGATCTGATTGTCCTGATTCGGGAACTTTTAAGAAAAATTTGAATTAACGCAGTTTGATTTTCTGACCGGTAACAGGCTCGCTTCCTTCTTCCATGTTGTTTTTCTTGTAGAGAGTTTTCAGCCTGATGGCATAAAGCTGGGATATTTTGTGCATGGTTTCCCCTGGTGTAACCTCGTGAAAGTCCTTCTGGGCTTTGTTTTTCTTCTTTTCTAAATAAATGATCTGGTTGGTATGGATCTTTTCTTTTTTGTCCAGATCGTTATAACGATATACCTGCCAGGAATAAATGTTGAAATCCTCAGCAATGGTTGAGAAATTGTCACCCTCTTCAGCATAAATAAATTTTACTCCGTTATTGCTGTAAATGGCCCGTCCTCCAGGACCTGTTTGAATAACTATCTTGGATGGCTGGACCGGGAATTCCGAAACCGCAGGATCGGGTGCAGCCGTTACAGTCCCATTGGTCGCTTCCGTAGCTTTCCTGGGTGATTTTTTAGTCAGGATAATGGGTTCGGCGTCCCGGTCATATGCATATAACTGGTATTCTTCTATAATGCGTATCAACAATTGCGGGTATTTTGGATTTGTAGCATAACCGGCCTTTTTTAATCCGTGAGCCCAGGCTTTGTAATCGGTGATCTCCAGATCAAATAAAGAGGCATAACGGCTGCGCTGGGTTAAAAAGAGAGAGTGGTCGCGGAATGATTCTTCCGCAGTGCGGTATTTCCGGAAACATTCGTTTTTTGCATCGTCATCCTGATAAAACTTTCTCCCATTCCAGGAATGACACTTGATACCAAAATGATTGTTGGCCTTTCGTGCCAAATCACTGGTGCCGCTTCCTGATTCCAGAACTCCCTGTGCGAGTGTGATGCTGGCCGGAATGCGGTATTCCTGCATCTTCTGTATGGCAATGTCCTTGTAAGTTTCAATATATTTTTCGGTAACAGGATCCCGTTGCCCGCTGGCGGTTAAACCGGGCAGGAAGAATAACATCATGAGAAATAATGTATTACCGGAAAATATATTCATTACTATCTGCTTAAGAGCCTACAAAAATATAAATAGATTGTTGCAAGTTGCAGAATTCAAAACTGAGATTTTAACAATTCATTGTTTAAAGGATTTTATAAATTGCAGCATGGAAAAGATTAGGAAATATTTCCCGGATTTAACCGGAAAAATGGTCGACCAAATGGGAAAGCTTGAAGATCTTTACCGGTATTGGAATGCCAGGATCAATGTAGTATCCAGGAAAGACATTGACAGCCTGATGGAAAGGCATGTCCTCCATTCCCTTAGCATTGCCAGGATCATTGGCTTTTCTCAGGGAAGCCGTATCATGGATGCCGGAACCGGTGGCGGTTTCCCCGGTATCCCTCTTGCTATCGTTTTTCCTGAAGCTGAATTCACCCTCGTAGATTCCATCGGTAAAAAAGT
>JAHJRE010000024.1 GCA_018831055.1 Bacteroidota bacterium | reverse complement strand
TTTAATCAACTTTAAGCCATCTGCCCTGGTGAATTATTTCCCTGTCTGAGTGGATACGGTAAAAATATAAATGGACGAAAAGCGGAGGGTTACCGACAATGCATTTATCGAACGCTTTTTCCGCACCATCAAATATGATAAGATATACCTGGAGCATCCGGAAACCGGCCAGGAACTTCATCAGGTATGTTCACAGTTTATTTTCTATTATAACGAAATACGGGATCATTCTTCCAATGGAGATGTGCCACCAATAAAAGTTTATAGGAGGGCTGCATGAGTTATCAACAAAAAATGGAGGTTATGAGTCTCCCCCCGGCCCCCCTCTTAATGATAATACAATTATATTTGTTTAAATTATTGTCCAGGGTAATTAGACCATCTCAATAATAAGATTAGTACCAAACTGGTTCTATAGTATTAATAATGTTTCTATGTTTCATAATCTACAAATATACTATTTGGAATTGAAATATCCAAATAGTAAAACTTCCTGGAAAAATATTTTCCATAATTGGATTTGATGTTTAATGAGATTGTCGATGAGTTGCGAGTGATGTTTAATTTATCTGACATCCGGCTTCCCACTACTCAAAATCTCTCTTGACTTATCAAAAAACTCTCTATATCTTTATAGCATAGTAAACAACCAAAACCAAACACCGTGAAACGAAGTACCCCCCCATTTTTATTTGCGTAATGATAACATTATTAAGTACTTGCGTCTTTTACAAGAATTTACAATCCCAAAACATTGTGATTGACAGCATCTTTACATCCGATGCGGTTTTGCGGAAATTCACATTGATAATCTATGCAGTTTTAGCAGCAGATTTACAATTATAGTAGGTAATTATCACTATTTTTAGTTAAGGCTTTTTAAACGACAGTAAACTAAATATATTAATACAGAAACTTTGAAATGATATCTTAACACTTTTGAAATGAGCTTCTTACTCCTTTACATAATGTTTGTATTCTTACCAGCAGATTCGTTTTTAATACAAAAATCGGTCATTGAATTAGTTTTTACTTCTGTAGAGAATACACAATGGGCAAAGGCAGACAGCATTAGAGTGGTAAATCAAAGTCAAGGTTGTGATACTGTTCTTTATTGGCCAGATACAGTTTTGGTATTGGATGGTTCTGTTGGGATCAATGAAAACTTTAATACCCAAAGTGAATTTGGTTTAATTACATGCTATCCAAATCCTGTTAAAGGTTACACCATAATTAGAATTAAGATTCCTAATGAATCTATAGTAGACATTACAATATGTGATAATCATGGAAGAGTTTTAATTAATGAAAATAAAGCTCTTTCTGCAGGAGTATATTATTACAAATTTATTCCTGGAGATAGCGGAATATTTTATTTTAATCTTCAGTTTAATAATATTAGTGAAAGCATCAAAATAATAAGTATAAGCACCAGAAGTGATAAGAAGAGCCATATTTATTATCTTGGTAGTGATTATCTTCTCCCAGTAAGTAAATTAAAAAAATTATCGAATCAAAATTTTATCTTCAATACAGGTGACACATTGTTATTGATTGCTTATAACGACACACTTGAATCAGGAATTCTTGATGCACCCGATAGCAGTAAATTGTATACTTTTCAATTTACTTTTAATATTCCTTGTCCTGGGATACCAACCGTTGAATATGAGGGGCAGATTTACAACACTATCCAGATTTTCAGCCAATGCTGGTTAAAGGAGAATTTGAATGCGGGGGTGATGATTCCTGGTGCTACCAATATGCAGGATAATGAAATATTGGAGAAATACTGCTACGATGATGATACGAATAATTGTACAGTATATGGAGGACTATATCAATGGAATGAGATGATGAATTACAGAAATGATCCCGGGGCACAGGGTATTTGTCCTGAAGGATGGCATATACCAACTGACGATGAATGGAAAATATTGGAAGGCAGTGTTGATAGCTATTATGGTATAGGTGATCCGGTTTGGAATATTTTCTTGACATTCAGAGGAGCTGACGCTGGAGATAATTTAAAATCGGAAAGTGGATGGAGCATTAATACCGGTACCGATTTATTTGGCTTTTCGGCATTACCGGGTGGAGATCGATATACGGATGGCAATTTTTATGTTATAAATCATGGAGGATTTTTTTGGACATCTTCAATTAATAAAGATTATTTAATCTATTCCTGGGATAGGGGAATTAGTTATTTAGGACCTAAAATTGAACGCACAGGCAATAATTTAAAGAGTAAAGGATTTTCAGTCCGGTGTATCCGGGACTACTAATTTGAAAATAATAATAATCCTTCAATCTGCCGTAAGCCTTCGGCCACGGGCATATTGCATATGATCAATGCAAAGGTGCAAAGGGACTCCATCCTACGGGATTCCATCCCTGGGAGAGGATGCATGAAACCCTTTGTTTACCGAGTGTTTTGTGGGACTCCATCCTGGGTAGACGGTCAATAAACCGGACGATACATAATAAGATATTTATGAATAATGATAACTAAGGGCCTACTGCTTTCAATAGAAAAAGGCTTTGCAAAATATTTCATTATAATGAAAATAAATCGCAAATATGAATAATAAATTCATTATAATGATATTTTGATGTATATTTGCAAAAAGTTTTCATCATGGAAAAAATATTGATCAGGGAGAAATACCTGGAAAAAATCAGGCCTTTTATTGGGAAAAGTATTATTAAGATTATTACAGGCCAGCGTCGTGTAGGTAAATCAACCTTGTTGCGGCAAATCATTGATATGATTAAAAATGATAATTCCAAATCCAATACTGTCTATATAAATAAAGAAAACAACGAATTCAGGCACATCGTCACTTCTGATGACCTTTACCATTTTGTAAAGAGTAAGGTATCCGGTATAAAGCAAAATTTTGTTTTTATTGACGAAATTCAGGAAATTGAAGGATTTGAAATAGCTTTAAGACAATTGTTTGCGGAAGGATACGATTTGTATTGTACAGGCAGTAATGCCAACTTAATGTCAGGTGATCTTGCCACCCACCTTTCTGGTCGCTATATTGAATTCCGTGTTAACAGCCTTTCATATAAAGAATTCATGCAAATTCATAAGCTTTCCAATACAAATGATACGCTAAACCTATATATCCGATACGGGGGAATGCCTTACCTCATCCATTTGCCTTTTGACGATGAAATCGTATTCGGATACCTTAAAAGTATTTATAACACCATTATCCTGAAAGATGTTGTAGCCCGGTACAATATCAGGGATATTGATTTTCTTGACCGACTGATCGAATATATATCGGATAACCTGGGAAGCTATGTATCATCCAAGAAAATCAGTGATTTCCTGAAAGGACAAAGGGTGAATTTGTCGGTGAACACCGTTTCAAATTACCTGAAATATCTTACGTATGCTTTTTTTGTGAACAAAGTACAACGCATGGATATCATTGGAAAAAAAAGATTTGAGATCAACGATAAATATTTCTTTTCCGATCTGGGACTTATCCATTCCATAATCCCGTTCACAGGCGATCACATCGGAAACATATTCGAAAACCTGGTCTATAATCAACTTATTGATCATGATTACAAGGTTTATATCGGGAAACACCAGAACAGGGAGATCGATTTTGTGGCCCAAAAAGGAAATGTTACGAAATACATACAGGTGGCTTACCTTGTGTATGATGAAAAAGTCAGGGAAAGGGAGTTCGGGAACCTGCTTAAAATCGGCGATAACCACGAAAAGATTGTCATTTCCGCTGATGAGTTTGTGTCTGATTTCAAAGGGATAAAACACTTCAACATCAGGCAGTTTCTTGAAATGAAGGATTAGTGAGTTACACGTCTTTAATCCCGCCTTCCAAAAAATACATCCTCATTTTCCCTTTCCCTTTGATCTCCATCGTTTCGCGGGCACTGAAGCGGAACTTGTCTTTTATGATCTCATAGGTTGTTTCCGACACATTGATCCGCATGGGTTCGGAGTTGCTTTCCATCCTGGATGCGGTGTTGATAGTATCGCCGAAAACATCGTAAATGTATTTCCTTACGCCAACTATGCCACCAACAACCTTTCCGCTGTGGATCCCGATACGGATCTTCCATTTGATTTCCGAATGGCCGTTTCTTTCTTCAAGGTAATGCCTGATCTCCAGGGCAGCCAGGGCCATGTTCTCCGCATGGTTTTCGTTTTTTTCCGGCATCCCGCAAACAGCAAGGTAAGCATCTCCTATGGTCTTGATCCGCTCGCAGTGGTGCTTCGTCATGATGTCGTCAAAGGCGGTAAAAATCCTGTTCAATTCTTCTATCAATACTGCCGGCTCAAGTCTGGATGAGGCATCGGTAAAACCCACCAGGTCAGAGAAGTACACGGTCACCTCGTCGAAGCTCTCGGGCTCTGTATACCCGTTCTCCTTCAGGTCGTTGACTACTTTCAGGGGTAAGGTATTCAGCAGGAGTTTCTCGGTCTTGTCCTTCTCTTCTTCCAGTTCATGAGTCCGCTCTTTAACCATGACTTCCAGCCTTTCTTTCTGTCCTTCCAGGATGCGCTGTTTCTCTTTTTCCTGTTCCAGCGTTTTGGCGGAAAGCAATTTTACTTGCTCAAGTTGTATTTTCAGATTCCTGTTCGTCCTGGAAAAATCCCTTGCCAGGAATAACGACATGGATACAGGGATACTGAGTACCGCCATCAAAACGGACAGGAAATACCATAAACCGTTAATAACAAGCCCACCCTGGAAGAGGATGATAAAGGAGATTACCGTGAAGAAGGCAATAAACACCAGCACTCCAACCCCAATGATCCAGGAGCCGCTAATACGTCGCCATATAGCCTGAACGGTCACCCTCACGATCTCAAAAAACACAATGACGGAGAACCCTGCATAAATGAATGTTATAAATGAAACATTGAAGACATAACACAACGTGGATATAAAGGCAAGTGCCAGCACCACCCAGAACATCCGGGGAAGCTTTTCCCAGAACATGGAATACAGAAGCCTGACCAGCGGCACCAGGATAAACGGGTAAAGCAGGGAAATAAGGTATCTTGTTTTAATAACAAAGCCCGTACCGAAAATGAAGGAGTTGACCGCAAGCGACCACAGGATCAACACGGCAAAGGCCATGACGAAGATGCTGTAATAGAGGTTCGACCTGTTCTGCCGGAAAAAGACATACAGCAGAAAATGCAGGGCTCCCAGAACCACAAAGATAATTATAAGGGATATAAATAACAGGGAGACGACATAAAGGCTTATCATGCGGTCGATACTTCCTCTGAAAGTGCTGATGAACATATTAAACCCGGCCAGGGGAGTATTGTATCTTTTATAAAATTTTTCCGCCTCCCGGTTGGAGTATCGCACAGCGATCACATGATGTTTTTCACTGTCAAATCGCAACAAAAAGGGAATATTCATTGGATTGCTCCTGGATTCCTCTCTGTCCGCTGTACCCACTGTCCCGAAACTCCTTATCCTTTTGCCGTTATGATAGATCTCCGAAGCCCCGACCTGCCGAAGGGTTAAGGTTGCGAACTCATCCATCAAAGAAGAATCGATTTCGATATGCAACCGGAACCAGGCATTCCCGGGGAAAAACGACTCTTCCCTGCCTGTCAGCAACAGTTCTGTGGAAAGTGTGTCCCAGTTTTCATCAGGAAAGTCAAAAGCAGCCCAGGCAGTATCATCCCCGGGATGATATAACCACAGGGTATCCAGGGCAAGAAGTTCGTTAGACAGGCTGTCGATCCGGTACACACGCTGTTCCTGGGAGAAAACATTATTGAATAAGAATAAAGAGATCAACAGAATAAGTTGTTTCATGAAGCGATGTTTTGGGGATGTAATATAACAATAATAAAGATAAGCTAATGATCGCAGATCGCAGATCGGAGATCGAAGATCGCAGATCGCAGATCGCAGATCTAATTCATCGATCTCCGATCTCCGATCTTCGATTTCCTGTATCTTTGCAAACGTATGAAAACCCCGGCCGAAATAATGTCTCCTGCCGGCTCGTTCGAGTCGCTGATGGCCGCCATACAAGGCGGTGCGGACTCGGTGTATTTCGGGGCGGGAAGGCTTAACATGCGCTCACGGTCGTCGCAGAACTTTTCTATTGAAGACCTGAAGGAGATCGTTCGCATTTGTGATGAACATCATGTGCGTTCTTACCTGACCCTGAACACGGTCATTTTTGATACGGAGCTGGACGAGATGCGAAAGTATGCAGATGCTGCAAAAGACAGCGGTATCAGTGCCATCATCGCTTCCGACCAGGCTGTGATACAGTACTGCAACAAGACCGGGATGGAAGTGCATATGTCGACCCAGACCAACATCACCAACATCGAAGCGGTTAAGTACTATGCACAATATGCCGATGTGATGGTTACCGCACGGGAGCTTTCGCTGGAGCAGGTTGCCGCCATTACCAGGGCTATCGACAAACAGCAGATCAAAGGGCCTTCCGGGGAGCTTGTCAGGATAGAAGTCTTTGCCCACGGCGCACTGTGCATGGCCGTTTCAGGCAAGTGCTACCTCAGCCTCGACAACCTCAACTTCTCCGCCAACCGCGGCGAATGCCTGCAGGTATGCCGCCGGCCTTACAAGGTCACCGACCTCGATGGCAACATTGAGCTGGCCATAGACAACGAATACATCATGTCGCCCAAAGATTTGAAAACCATCGACTTCCTGGATAAGATACTGAAGGCCGGAGTGAGGGTTTTAAAGATCGAAGGCCGCGGCCGTTCACCCGAGTACGTGAAGATCGTAACACAATGTTATAAGGAAGCCGTACTGGCATATTCCGGCGGAAGCTATTCACCTGAAAAAGTGGACAATTGGAACGAAAGACTTAAATCGGTTTACAACCGTGGTTTCTGGGATGGATACTACCTTGGGCGTAAAATGGGGGAATGGTCGGAACAATATGGTTCCCAGGCCACCCGGAAAAAGATATACGTGGGAAAGATCTCCAATTATTTCACCAATCTACAGGTAGCAGAGATCAAAGTAGAAGCCAATGACCTTGTCACCGGCGATGACATTTACATCATCGGCCCAACCACCGGGGTTTATGAGGGTAAAGTGCAGGAGATCCGCCTCAACACACCCGAACCCGTGTTAAAAGCCTCACGTGGAGATGTTTGCTCCATTCCCGTAGAAACCTTCCTGAGAAAATCCGACAAAGTCTATAAAATTGTTGATACTTTTTAATGCTCATAAGGGTTACCTTTTGCCCGTTTTCCGTATTAATTTAAGCATCTGGTCAACTAAAGTTTTTTAATTTTTAAGTTTATTAGATTTGGGAATGAGAGCGTCTGGTCAACGCTCTCTCCTTTTTGATGTATGCTTCATTATATACGTAACCCCATCCGGGATACTACTGAAATAAGGAATTGATACGCTAACCGAAGGGTTACCTTTTCCGTAGAAAAGGTATCAATAAGTGAAAAGTTAATTTTTCATTTTGATATTATAAGATTTGGGTTAGAGAGCGTCTGGTCAACGCTCTCTTTTTTTATGTCATCGCAACTTTGCCCCATGGTTTTTTGTTACTTTCACAAACCCAACATTACCTGAGGCATGATGCGATTTAACCTGCACACACATACCCGTTTCTGCGACGGCTCCAACGATCCGGAATCGTATATCCAAAAGGCTGTCGAAGAGCAACTCTCCATCCTGGGGTTTTCCAGCCATGCTCCTGTTCCTTTTAGCAACCAGTTTGCCATACCTTCCGATGCAGTTTTGCTGGAGTATTGTCAGACCATACGCATCCTGCAGGAAAAATACCGTGGTAGGTTAAAAATACTCCTGGGACTGGAAATCGATTATATTCCAGGACTGACGCGTCCATTCGACGAATTCAGGAAGATAGCCGGGCTTGATTACGTGATCGGGTCGGTACATCTGGTCACCAATGCCGAAAAAAAGCGATTGTGGTTCATCGATGGATCATCGCGGGAAACCTATGACCGGGGGTTGGAGGATGTTTTCGACGGTAACATCCGAAAAGCGGTCACAGCCTATTACCACCAGCTCAACCGCATGGTAGCTGAGGAAAAACCCGATATCGTCGGTCACATGGATAAGATCAAAATGCATAATCAGAATCGGTACTTCCTGGAAAACGACAATTGGTACAGGGATCTGGTAATGGAAAGTCTTGATGTTATAGCTAAAAACGGTTCCATTGTGGAGGTCAACACCCGGGGGATTTATAAAAAGCGTTGTAGCAGTCTTTATCCCGATGGGTGGATTCTGGATGAGATATTGAATAGACAAATTCCGGTGACCATAAGCACCGATGCACACAAGCCTGGTGAGTTAACTCTTCTGTACGATCAAACGAGGGAGCAACTTTTACAGCGGGGATTCCGTGAAGTATGGATCATTTCGGAAAATGGTCCGGCACCAATAGCCCTTTAGCATTAAAATCCGGCTTCTTTCTTAATTTGTTTTACCCAGGAAAGAATGCGTTCATTCGTAAGCTCGGGTTGCTGGTCGTTGTCGAGGGCCAGTCCCAGGAAATGATCTCCTTCTGCCGAACGTGATCCTGTGAAATCATAGCCTTTAACAGGCCAGTAACCTATGAAATCAACGTGGTGTCGGGCAAACTCCTCACGGATAGCGGCAATGCCGTCGACAAAATGATCAGGATACAAAACCTGGTCGCCCAGACCGTAGATGGCAACCTTTTGTCCGTGAAGGTGTATCTTCCCAAGTTTTTGGAAAAAATCGATCCAGCGGGTCTTATGAGTGTCTTCCCAGTTGTCGGCGCCGACGGTTGAGCCACCAACAATGATAAGATCATATCCGGTCAGTGATTCCACATCAACCTGGGTTATGGTAAACAAGTCAATTGGATGACCTTCAAACTGTTCAACTATTTTGTTGGCTGCATTTTCAACGTTTCCCTTCTTTGGCCAGTAGATCAATGCTGTCTTTTTCATGATTATCGCTTTTATGGGGGCAAAAATAGATATAATCTGTGCAAATCTGAGTAATCTGTGGTGAAATAATTTACCACAGATTACTCAGATTTGCACAGATTGAATTATTTGAAATAATACTTTTTAAAAAGCTGATAAAGTTCCCGGATTGTTTGATCAATGTCGGTGAACTCAAATCCAATCCTTTCACAGATCTTATCACTTGAATACCGGTAGGTAGTCATGGCCGTTCTGGCTGTTTCGCGGGTGATAAGGGGGGATTTGCCTGTGATAAGGCTTTTCACTTTTTCCGCCCTCCAGGATACCTCACTCATGAACTTGTTCACCTTTATGGAAGGTCTTTTCTTTCCCATCACATCAGCCATGATGTTAAAGAGTTCCTGGTAAGTCAGGTTGGCGGCATTCAGGATGAAGCGTTCATTGCGGATATCGCTTTCCATCAGCAAGCGCATAGCCCGCGACACATCTCTTGCATCCACATATCCGTTTACGCCCAGGGTATAGTATTTCAGTCCATTCCAGGCGGTCTCAAACATCTGTGTGCTACCCTGGTCGGGTTGTGCAAAACCCAGGATGATGGAGGGATTCACGATATTCGCATCCAGACCTTCCTCCATGCCCCGCCATACTTCTCTTTCCGCGCCATACTTGCTGATGGCATAATAGGAATTTTCACGGGAGGTTTTCCATTCGGTGTGTTCATCTACCATTCCATCGTTTTCTGCCCTTCCCAGGGCGGCGATGGAACTTACATGGCACAGTTTTTTTACATTACCGGCCAGGGCTACATTCACGACGTTGGCAGTACCTTCAACGTTGATTTTCATCATCATGGCCCTTCCCTTAGGATGAAAAGAAACCACACCGGCGGCATGATAAACATGGTCAACATCAACCATGGCATCTTCCAGGGAAGGAACATCCAGGATATCGCCTTTCACCCATTGGATGCGGCCGAACAACTCCATTCCAGGGTCTTCATAAGCTTCAAAAACCTTCCTGGCAAGCTCAATTTTTTCAGGATCTCTGAAGATGGCCCTGACCGGGATATTTTTCCTGGCCAGTTCCAGCAAGAGATGAGATCCTACAAGCCCCGTTCCTCCTGTAACCAGATTCATTGGGCAAAGCTAAGAAATTATGGGCAACACAATGGTTTGTATACAATTTTGAATATACAATACATCGAAAAAACTATATTTGCAAAAAAAGCCTCAACATGAATTTTATTGATGAACTACGTTGGCGGGGGATGATCCATGATATGATCCCGGGCACGGAAGAACAGCTTAACAAGGAAATGACCGCAGGATACATCGGGTTTGACCCTACGGCAGACTCACTGCATATCGGAAGTCTGGCCACCATCATGCTGCTTGTACATTTTCAGCGGCACGGTCACAAACCGGTGGTATTGGTAGGCGGAGCGACAGGTATGGTCGGGGATCCTTCAGGTAAATCACAGGAAAGGAACCTTTTGGATGCGGAAACGCTGCAGATAAACCTGGCGGGACAAACAAAACAACTGAAGAAATTCCTGGATTTTAATTGCGGGGAAAGCTCTGCTGTGGTAGTCAATAATTACGACTGGTTCAAAGATTACAAATTCCTGGATTTTATTCGTGACATTGGCAAGCATATCACGATCAATTACATGATGTCGAAAGACTCGGTGCAGAAAAGGCTGGAAACCGGGCTTTCCTTCACCGAATTTTCTTATCAGCTGGTTCAGGGCTATGATTTCCTGTATTTATATGAGAATCTGAACTGCAAGTTGCAGATGGGCGGATCGGATCAATGGGGCAATATCACAACCGGAAATGAATTGATACGCAGGATGAAGGGTGGGGAAGCCTATGCACTGACCACTCCGTTGGTCACCAAAGCCGATGGCGGCAAATTCGGAAAAACAGAATCGGGCAACGTTTGGCTTGACCCCGAAAGGACATCTCCATATGCTTTTTATCAGTTCTGGCTAAACGTTTCCGATGAAGATGCCGAAAGGTATATCAAAATCTTCACCTTGTTTAGCCAGGAAGAGATCGAAGAGATCACCCTCAGGCATAAAGAAGCGCCGCATCTGCGGGAGCTTCAGAAGGCACTGGCCAAAGATATCACCATCCGCGTGCATTCGGAAGAAGAATACCTTGCTGCCGTTGAAGCATCGGAAATATTATTCGGTAAAGGCACCACCGACACCTTGAAGAAACTGGATGAACGTACCCTGCTCAGCATCTTCGATGGGGTGCCCCAAAGCCAGGTTTCCAGGGAAGAGATCCTTTCAGGAATACCACTTGTCGATTTCCTCACCGAAAAAACCAACATCTTTCCTTCCAAAGGTGAAGCCAGAAGAATGCTGAAAGACAACGGGGTTTCAGTCAACAAAACCAAAGTTCAGGAAGATTTCGTGGTTTCCAAAAACGACCTGCTGAATGACAAATACATACTGGTTCAAAAGGGGAAGAAGAATTATTATTTAATAGTAAGCAAATAGATCGCAGATCGCAGAGATCAGATCGCAGATCGCAGAGATCAGATCGCAGAGATCAGATCGAAGATCTAATTTGGATGTAAAATTTTTCGACTTCAAATGGAATATTTTGGATTTTAAGGTACTAATGGTTAGATGGTAAAACTTTTAGTACATGAATCGAAATTCATTTGAAAATCGCCTTTTGGAGTTTGTTTCCCGGGTAATCCGGTTGACAAAGGGAATTCCCATGTCCCAGGAGAAAAATATTATTACAAATCAGATCGTTAGATCCAGTATTTCCGTTGCCCTGAATTATGCAGAATCGGGCAGTGCAGAATCCCGAAAGGATTTCATTCATAAACTTAGAATAAGTTTAAAAGAAATGAGAGAAACCCATATGGCTTTGAAAATCATCATTGGATCATTTGAAATAAAAGATATAGAAGAAATGGATTTTCTTCTAAAAGAAAGCAATGAAATAATATCTATACTTGTATCCAGTATCAATACCGCAACAAAAAACATGACAACTAGAATATCGTAAATCCCCAAGCAAAAAATCGCACATAGATCTGCGATCTGCGATCTGCGATCTGAGATCTGAGATCATTTCCTCTCCCAAACCGCTCCTTCCTTCGTATCTTTCACCACAACTCCCAGCTCTGCCAGCGCATCCCTTATCCTGTCAGAAGTAGCAAAGTCCTTATTCTTCTTCGCTTCCTGACGGAGAGAAAGCATGGTATCAATCAGTTTTGCCGTAAGCATATCATCACTGCCTCCCTCCTCTTCCCGCTTGAGTCCAAGGATGTCGAATACGAAAGTATTGTAAAGACCGGTCAGCTTTTTAAGGTCTTCCGCGTTAAGAGATGCTTTGCCATCATTAACACTGTTAATAATTCTAACGGCGTTAAATAAGTGTGATATCAGGACGGGGCTGTTGAAGTCGTCGTCCATGGCATCGTAGCATTGTTTTTCCAGGAGGGCGATGTTTTCCGTGCTTTTATCGGAAGCATTCAGCTTTTTCAGTGTTTGTGATGCATTCATCAATTTTTCAAGGCCTTTTTCGGAGGCTTGCAGGGCTTCGTTGGAGAAGTCAAGCGTACTGCGATATTGTGCCTGCAGCATAAAAAAGCGGATGGTCATGGGGCTGTATGCTTTCACCAGGAGAGGATGATCACCGCTGAAGAACTGGTTGAGAGATACAGCGTTTCCGAGTGATTTTCCCATCTTCTGCCCGTTGATGGTGACCATATTATTGTGCAGCCAGTATTTCACCGGCATTTTACCGTTGGCAGCAACCGATTGTGCAATTTCCGATTCATGGTGGGGGAAGAGCAGATCCATACCACCACCGTGGATATCAAAAACTTCTCCCAGGTATTTGGTCCCCATGGTGGAGCATTCGAGGTGCCAGCCGGGATAGCCGTTGCTCCATGGGGAAGGCCAGCGCATGATATGTTCCGGTGTAGCCTTTTTCCAGAGCGCAAAATCGGCGCTGTTCTTCTTTTCTTCCTGTCCTTCCAGTTCACGGGTAAAAGCGAGCAGTTCATCTACTTTTCTTCCTGACAGTATCCCGTATTGATGGTCGTTATTATATTTTTCAATATCAAAATAAACCGAGCCGTTTTTCTCGTAGGCATATCCTTTTTCCAGGATGGCTTTGACCATTTCTATCTGTTCGATGATATGGCCGGAGGCGTGAGGTTCTATGCTGGGGGAAAGCACGTTCAGCTGGTCCATATTGTGATGGTAGCTATTGGTATAATACTGAACTACTTCCATGGGCTCCAGTTCTTCCAGCCGGGCTTTTTTGCCGATCTTGTCTTCGCCGGCATCGGCATCATTTTCCAGGTGGCCAACATCGGTAATATTCCTCACATATCTAACTTTATATCCAAGGTGCTTCAGATAGCGGAAGATAAGGTCGAAGGTAATGGCCGGGCGGGCGTGCCCCAGGTGGCCTTCCCCGTAAACGGTCGGACCGCACACATACATGCCGACAAAGGGAGGGTTAATGGGTTCGAAGGCTTCCTTTTTCCTGGATAATGAATTATAGACCTGTAGATTATTTTGCATGGTTGAGAAATATGTTTTACAAAAATAAAAAAAGCCCGGCAAGCAAGGCCAGGCTTTTTGCGGTTAATATAGATTCTTTTATTTGATAACGCCAAGCTCCTTGCCCACTTTGGTAAAACCGGCGATACATTTATCAAGATGTTCTTTCTCATGTGCAGCGCTGAGCTGAACGCGGATACGTGCCAATCCCTTGGGTACAACGGGATAATAGAATCCGATGACGTAAATACCTTCATCGAGGAGTTTTGCGGCCATTTCCTGTGAAAGCTTTGCATCGTAAAGCATAACTGCGCAAATAGCAGATTTCGAAGGTTTGATGTCGAATCCTGCTGCCTTCATCTTTTCCATGAAATATTCGGTATTCCAGTGCAGTTTATCCTGCAGTTCGTTGGTTTCCGTCATCATATCGAACATTTCGATACCGGCGCCGACAGCGGCAGGGATGAGGGAGTTGGAGAACAGATAAGGTCTGGAGCGCTGACGGAGCAGTTCGATGATCTCCTTACGGCCGGTAGTGAAACCACCGATACCACCACCAAAGGCTTTACCAAGGGTTCCGGTAATGATATCCACTTCGCCGCGAATATTGAACAATTCGGTGACACCGCGTCCGGTCTTACCAACAACACCGGCTGAATGGCATTCGTCGACCATGATGAGAGCATCGTATTTCTTGGCTAACTCGTTAATTTTATCCATCGGGGCTACATTACCGTCCATGGAGAAAACACCGTCGGTGACGATAATCTTGAATCTTGCAGTCTGGGAAGCTTCTTTCAGCTTTTCTTCCAGGTCAGCCATATCGGCGTTCTCATAACGGAAACGCTGAGCCTTGCAAAGTCTTACTCCATCGATGATGGAAGCATGATTCAAAGAATCGGATATGATGGCATCCTCAGCTGTGAACAAGGGCTCAAAAACACCACCGTTAGCATCAAAACAGGCAGCATACAGGATGGTGTCTTCTGTTCCGAAAAAGTCGGCGATCTTTTTCTCAAGAGTCTTGTGAATATCCTGTGTACCACAGATGAACCTTACTGACGACATACCGAAACCATGAGAATCAAGAACTTCCTTCGAAGCTTTGACAAGCCTGGGGTGATTTGAAAGTCCAAGGTAATTGTTGGCACAAAAATTCAGGACTTCCTGCCCGGTATTCAGGCTGATGGGGGCACCCTGGGGTGATACGATGATCCGCTCATTTTTAAAGAGACCGGCTTCCTTAATTTCATGCAACTCCTTCTGGAGATGCTCCTTCATTTTTCCGTACATATTCGTTTTGTTTATTAGAATTGAACTGTTAAGCATTTCACAAACTGGTGCAAATATAGAATTTAAAAATTTAATTTTCAGATATTGTGGGTATAAAGTTTCCTCATCAAAATGGGCGGCATATCAAATTTGTTATATTTTTGCCCAAAATTTTGTTAATCATTTAACACTAAAATACCCTGTCGCTATGAAAAATATTTTGATCATCGGAACAGCCGGACAGATCGGTTCAGAACTGGCAATGAGGCTGCGTGAGGTTTACGGAAGCAATAATGTGGTAGCAGGTTACCGCAAGACCATGCCAACGAGTGACGTTATGGAATCCGGTCCTTCGGAAATGGTAGATGCCACCGAGCCTGAAAAGATCGCAGAAATCGTAAGGAAATATAAGATTGACACCATTTACAACCTGGCAGCTCTTCTTTCGGCGGTAGCTGAGAAGAATCCCCAGGCCGCATGGAATGTTGGCGTAAACGGTGTTTACAATGTGCTTGAAGTAGCCCGCGAAAACAACTGCGCCGTATTTTTCCCCAGTTCTATCGGTGCTTTTGGGCCATCTACCCCGCTCGACGACACTCCGCAGGATACTATTCAGCGCCCGTCCACCATGTACGGTGTAACGAAAGTGGCAGGAGAGTTACTCAGTGACTATTATTTCAAACGTTTCGGAGTTGATACCAGAGGGCTTCGTTATCCGGGGATCATCTCCAACGTGACTCTTCCCGGCGGCGGCACCACCGACTATGCCGTGGAGATCTATTACGAAGCCATCAAACATAAGAAATTTACCTGTCCCTTACCTGCCGGCACTTTCCTCGACATGATGTATATGCCTGACGCTCTTGACGCTGCCATCGACCTGATGGAAGCCGACCCGTCGAAACTGAAACACCGCAATGCTTTTAACGTTTCTGCCATGAGCTTTGACCCTGAGATCATCGCTGCTGAGATCAGAAAACATATACCCGATTTCAAAATGGATTACGATGTTGATCCCGTGAAGAAAAGCATTGCAGACTCATGGCCCAATAATATGGATGACAGTGCCGCCCGTGAAGAGTGGGGCTGGGACCCGAAATTCGGCCTCGAAGCCATGACAGTGGATATGCTGAAGGTGATCGGGGAGAAACATAAAGAAGGAATGATATAATCGGAGATCGGAGATCGCAGATCGGAGATCGCAGATCGCAGATCGCAGATCGAAGAAAGAAATCGCAGATCGAAGAAAGAAATAGGAGATCGCAGATCGGAGATCGAAGAAAGAAATCGCAGATCGCAGAATTAGATCTAAGATATACGATCTGCGATCTGCGATCTGATATCTATAGAATGAACATCGCTTCCCTTGTCAGTGGAGGAGTTGACAGCTCCGTTACCATCCCCATCCTGAAAGATATGGGGTATGAGCCTGATATTTTTTATATCAGGATTGCTATGGAAGATGAGCCGGGATTCACCGACTGCCCTTCGGAGGAAGACATTGAGATCACGACATTTATTGCGAAAAAGTATGGTTGCCGGATGGAGATCGTCGATCTGCAGAAGGAATACTGGGAAAGTGTGGTTGATTACACACTGAAAACCGTAAAGCAAGGATTCACACCCAACCCGGATGTGATGTGCAACCGTCTGATAAAATTCGGAAGCTTCAGGGATCGTTACGGGAGCTCCTACGATAAAATCAGTACGGGACATTATGCCGGCACAACGGAAAAGAACGGGGTAATTTATCTTACCACAGCGGCGGACAAAAGAAAAGACCAGACCTATTTCCTGGGCAGGATCACTAACGACCAGCTGCAACAGGTTATGTTCCCGATCGGGCATTTGCAGAAAGCGGAAGTCAGGGCGATGGCTGAAGAAATGCGCTTGCCCAGCGCGCACCGGCCCGATAGCCAGGGAATCTGTTTCCTGGGGAAAATCAATTATGCCGAGTTCATCCGAAAATACACAGGCGAAAAACCGGGTAAAATAATCGAGCTTGAAACAGGGAAGATCCTTGGAGAGCATCGCGGCATCTGGTTCCATACCATCGGGCAGCGAAAAGGGCTTGGACTCGGGCAAGGACCCTGGTTTGTCGTACAAAAGAACATTGCGGAAAATATCATCTTCGTTTCCAACGGTTATGACCCGATAGCACAATACAAAGAAGAGATCATCCTGGAAGATTTCCTGTTTATAAATGAAAAACCCGACCGCGATTACACAACAGGGCAAAAGGTCAGCTTCAAGATAAGACATCAGCCTGAATTTGGCGAGGGTATTATGCTTCAGGCCGGGGATGTTTTCAGGATAAAGAGCAACAAACCGGTAGCAGGCGTAGCACCAGGGCAGTTCGGTGTAATCTATGATGAACACCGGGAAATTTGCCTGGGAAGCGGTGTAATCAGCGAGCAGGAATAAAAACCATCGGCGTTTTCTGTTGTTTAATTAAGTGACTGAAGTTTCGCATTAAATTCTGTTCGCTTTTTTTAGCATACCCACCCCCCAGCCCCCTCCCTGCTGGCAGGGAGGGGGGGTGTGCTAATTCTACTTTGTGAAAAATAATATAAGTAGCAAGTAAGTAAAAATAATTTGAGAATGGATTTTAGCATACCAATTATTGAAAGCTACTATCTGATTTATCAAACATTTGATTAGCGCGTTCCCCCTCCCTGCCAGCAGAGGGGGCCAGGGGGTGGGTACAAATTTTTTAAGCATTTCATAAACTGTCAAAAAATAAAATATGGAAAATTTCATTCTTTACAATCCAACCAAACTTTATTTCGGAAGGGATGTTGTAGCGGGACTTGGCAAAACAGTTGAGAGCCTCGGAAAGACAGCATTACTGGTTTACGGTGGTGGTTCGATCAAAAGAAATGGCATTTACGACCAGATCATGGCACAGTTGGAAGGCAGGGGAATAAGGGTCATCGAATATTCCGGTATAAAACCCAATCCTTTGGTGGATGATGTGGACAAAGCTTCGGAGCTTGCCAGGAAGGAAAAGGTTGATTTCATTGTCGCCGTGGGTGGCGGGAGCGTGATCGACTCTGCCAAAGTCATGTCGGTTGCTGTATGATATACCTCATGGAGCTTCACTTTCCATAGTTTATCCGGCATGGCTCAGGTTGCATCTCGGGAAGATCCCCGGAAGGATACAGGAATTGGTAAAAAACCTTTTCGGGACGGAAACGGCCGAAGAAGGCATAGAAGCATTGGAGAAATTCTTTGTTTCGATCGGAAGTCCTGTAAGGCTATCCATGATGCAAATACCCGATATTGATCATGATCTTATCCTGGATACCATGATTGCCAACAATGTAGGAGGTAATGTACACAAGTTAAGTCAGGATGATTACCAGGAACTGATAAAGCTTTTCAGGTAAAACGAAAAGCCCGGTTTCCCGGGCTTTTTTATTGCTATTCGTCTTCTTTCTTGCTTTCCTCGTATTCTTTCAGGAGTTTATCCTGTACATCGGGTGGCACCTGGGCATATTCGGCATACTTCATGTTGTAGGTTGCGCGTCCGCTGGTCAGTGAACTCAGTGCGGTTGAGTAGCGGCTCATTTCAGCCAGGGGTACTTTAGCGCGGATGGTTCCGCCTTCCATACCCATGATGATGGCACGCCGTCCCTGCAGGTCCGTCATAACGCTACCCATTTTATCTTCGGGAACCATCACTTCAAGATCGTAAATAGGTTCCAGGATCTTGGGAGCAGCTTCCTTGAAAGCCATGCTGAAGGCTGCACGTCCTGCAAGTTTGAAAGAGATTTCATTACTATCGACCGGGTGCATCTTACCATCGTAAACGCATACCCTGATGTCGCGGGCATATGAACCCGTAAGAGGCCCTTCTTCTATCCTTTCCATGATTCCTTTGAGGATGGCAGGAAGGAAGCGTGCGTCGATGGAACCGCCTACGATACAGTTGTAAAAGATCAGTTTTCCGCCCCATTCCAGTTCAATCTCATCCTTACCCCTGACGCTTACGGCCAGTTCGGTCTCACTTTTCTGTATGCTGAGGGGATTGACCGACGACATGCTCATGGTCTGCTTCAGCTTGTACTTTGAAGGTTCGGGCATGCCTTCTTCATAAGGTTCGATAAGCATATAAACCTGTCCGAACTGTCCTGAGCCCCCCGACTGTTTCTTATGCAGATAACTTGCTTGTGAGTGTTTTGTGATGGTTTCCCGGTAGGGAATTTTAGGTGTAAGAAATTCGACAGGGATCTTATACTGGTTTTCCAGATGCCATTTCACGATGTTCAGGTGTAATTCGCCCTGACCCTGCATGATCATCTGTTTTAACTCTTTGTAGTAAGCGGCAACCATGGTTTGGTCCATACGATGGATCTCATTAAGTGCAGCACCCAGCTTTTCATCATCGGCCTGGTTCTTTGCTTTGATAGCGACGCGGAACTTAGGATCCGGGAAAACGATGGGAGGTACCTTCTCATCCGAAGTCTTTGGTGAATTGAGTGTCTGGTTGGTGCGGCTATTCTTCAGCTTGATGGTGGCCGCAATGTCTCCGGCATAGACTTTATCTATCTTATCGCGGTTCTTTCCTGAGAAAGCAAAGACCTGGGAGATCCTTTCCTTGGTGGCATTATTGCCATTGATAAGATCCATACCTTCGGTAATTTCTCCGCTATAGAGTTTGAAGAAAGATACTTCTCCGAGATGGGATTCTATGGTAGTCTTAAAAATGAAAGCACAGACAGGATCCGAAGCATTGCATTTCAATTCTTTTCCCGACAGGGTTTTCACCAGGGGCATTTCATTCGGTGCGGGAGCATTGTTGGCAATAAACTCCAGAAGGCGGCCTACACCCATGTTTTGTTTGGCATTGATGCAGAGAACCGGGAAGAATCCGCGGTTTAAAAGACCTATCTTCAATCCGTTCTGAATATCCTCTTCCGACAAAGTTCCCTGGTCGAAATACTTCTCCATCAGGGCTTCATCGTTAGCGGCCAGGTCTTCGATCATGGCAGCCTGCAATTCCTCGGCTTTACCTTTTTCGCTATCCGGAATATCCAGGATCTGAGGTTTACCTCCATCCTGCGGATATTTGTACAATTTCATTTTCAGCAGGTCTATCACCGAATCAAAGCCCACACCGGTATTTACCGGATATTGCACCATTGTGATCCCACCTCCGAAATGGTGTTTCAACTGGGTAAGTGTTTCATCCCAGTTTGAGTTTTCATGTTCGAGGTGGTTGATGGCAAAAATAACGGGTTTATTATTTTTCTCCGAGTGCCGCCAGGTGACTTCGGTGCCCACCTCCACACCATTCTGGGCATTAACAACCATCACGGTGGTGTCGGCGACCTTGAGGGAGGATATGACCTCACCTACGAAATCATCGAAACCCGGGGTATCGATAATATTGATCTTTTTATCGGCATGTTCGGTGTACATCACTGAAGCAAACACAGAATTCTGCCTTTCAAGCTCTATTTCCCGGTAGTCGGAAACCGTGTTTTTATCGTCAATACTTCCTCTTCTGTTGATCACGCCGCCCTCAAAGAGCATGCATTCCGACAATGTCGTTTTACCGGTTTTAGCGCCCCCGATAAGAGCGATATTCCGGATGTCCTGTGTTTGATATACCTTCATTGTTTAATACTTGTATTACTATTACCTGAAAATTAGGGCTGCAAAAGTAAAAAAATCCTGCCTCAAATAAAAAAAACTACTGATTTATTTACTAATGGTAAAGGGGGAGTGATTTTAACATTACAAAAGTAGTGAAACCTGATCCATGATCTTTGCCCATCGATGGTCGTCCATCCTGGCTCCAACGACTTCAATGATATTACCTGCGAGGATAGATCCAATTTTCCCGCAGTTCTCCGGGGAGCAGCCGTTAACGAGCCCATACAGGAAACCCGAAGCATAAAGGTCACCGGCGCCGGTAGTATCAATGCAATGGGCAGGGATAGCATCAATATGGAAAACCTGGTTTTTACTTTTAACCAGGGAGCCATTGGGGCCTGTTTTCACAATGGCATAATCTGCCAGGTCTCCCAGGATTTCAAGAGCCCGGTATGGATCCATCCCGGTAAAAGCTTTGGCTTCTTCCTCATTGGCAAAGATTATGTCAACCTGTTCACTCAGAAGTTTTTCCAGGAAATTTCTGTGTTCATCCACCACATTATAGCTGGCAAGATCGATGGAGATCAGCAATCCTGCTTTGCGTGCCAGTTCCACAGCACGGGTGATCAGTGGATAATTCTGTACCAGATAACCTTCAATATGCAGGATATGAAATCCGGTGAAATGGTTTTCCAGAAGGTCTTCGGCAATAAGTTCCAGGGCGGCACCCAGATGTGTTGCAAAGGTCCGCTCCGAATCGGCACTTATCAGGGCAACAGCTCTTCCTGAATGTGTAAGGCTAACCATAAGTTTAGGCAGGATACGGTTCAGGGCCAGGTCATCCGCGTATGCGCGACCATATTCATCGTTACCGATCTTCCCGATAAAAGCTGCTTCCACACCGAGCCTGGCCAGCCCGTATATCGTATTGGAAGCAGAGCCCCCTGCTGTAACCGAGCGGGGAAGATGAGCGCTGGCACCAAGAACATGGTTGGAAGTATCCAGATCCACAAGCTGCATGCTTCCTTTGGGAAGATGCAAATCAATCAACAGGCGGTCATCATCCAGTGAGGTCATGATATCCACCAAAGCATTTCCGATTCCGATGACTTTATGCATAAGGGTGTTATGTGGTGCAAAGCTAAGAAAAAAATGGGTTGTCCCGGCTTACGCCGGGATGTCCCGGCTTACGCCGGGATGACGTAAGGTTAGGAGTAAGGTTTTATTAAATTCAGGACGGATTGGGCCCAGTGGTCCCAGTTGAGTAATTTGTCGTATGTTTCTCTTGATGATTTAGAGAGGGGGAGGTATTCGGCTTCGTAGTGGGTATAAACTTCTTTCACAATTTCTGCATAATCTCTACCCGAGGAACCTTCCGGGAGGAGGAACCCTGTTTTCCCTCCAACGAGTGCGTTGGAGACACCTCCGGTATCGGGGCCGAGGGAGGGCATTCCATAAGCACTTGCTTCGCAGAAAACGACTCCGAAGCATTCGGCCTGGGTGGGTAAAAGAAGAAAATGCCTTGTCAGCATCAACTCATCCCATTGCTTTTTCCCCTCCGGGGTATTCTTATTGATGAAAGAAATGATCTCAACGCCTTCAATCCTCCTCGCTTCAGGAGGGTCACAACCCAGAATGGTCAGATCACAGGGAAACCCTTCTTTCCTGAGGTGAAGATATGCGTCAAGCACAATCTGTCCCCCTTTTCTCTCCCACTCCATACCCAGGAAGAGCAGCCTGCATTTTTCCCCTTTATCTCTATGAATAACTTTTTCAAAGGGCAGTATTTCCTCTTCCCTGAGGTTTGCACCAAAAGGGATCACATGAACCCTGGAGGGATCCGCTCCGTAATCCTGAATGGCACTTCGTGCCGCCCATTCCGATGAAAATACACATAAATCTGCATTCCCCAGAGCTTTCTTTTCAACGGCAATGCTTTCCCGGTAACTGAAAAACGTGAATCCCGAAAACCATTCGTAATAGTTATACATCAACCTCACCGTGGCATCCGAAACATAAACAAGGGGTATGGTATGGGGTAGTGAACTGATGGCAGTCGACATAGCGGGTGCTATAATAGCATCATAATCATTTTCTTTCAGCAATTTGGTCAGCTTCCTCCGGTAATACCCCGAAGCATAAAAACTATGGGACAGATTGTATTTCAATCCTGATATTTTAATCATCAGCTTATTGAGAAAAGTGATCAACGGTGCCTTTACAACCCTGATCTTTCTCAACTCCACATTATTGTTTCTTTTCTTAAGGGCTTCATACATGAACGTCGAAGTACCTACCCAGGAATCGCGTGTTAAGCTTCTCTCATGCATTAGAAAACAAATTCTCGGGTTCCGGCTTGATTCTGAATGCCTCATGCGTTGAATAACTCTGTTGATAACCTGTTTTTAGAAACCCTAAAAATAACCAAAACCTGTATTATATTTATGCCAGATAAAAAATAATCTTCTGCAAAGCTATTTCCAGCTATCAAAAGCTTGCAGAAGAAGTTGTGTTACATCTTTAGACCGGTCTTATAATGCATAGGAACAGGAATCTGAGATTTTTATGTTATTTTTCTGTCATTGTACTTCTCATACTTTCTTCCTGTATCCCGCAGAGAAAGTTGCTGTTAATGCAGGAAAAGAAGAAGGACAGTGGATTTGTATATGCCGATTCCAGTGATATTGAGGGCACTTACCGTATCCAACCCAATGATAATCTTTATATTGGGGTTACCAGTGTAGAAGGGGTCAATACTGCTTTCTTCAACCCTCCCTTAGCATCCAATACCACGTATTCGGAGAGCAACCAGGTTTTGGTGGGATATTATGTCAATGATGAAGGGTATATATATTTCCCTTTCCTGGGAGAACTTCAGGTACAGGGCATGACACTGGATGAAGCCAGAGACATCCTGACTGAGAGAATTAAGAAATATGTTAATCAACCCATTGTCACCATCAAACTGATCAACAACACCATCAGCCTCATAGGAGAGTTCAACTCCCAGGGTACTTACAGGATAACAAAAGCCAAGCTGACAGTATACGAAGCAGTCTCAATGGCAGGAGGCTTTACGCCTTATGCAAAACTTAATAAAGTAAAGCTTGTAAGGCAAACCACCGATGGACCCATCATTCAAACACTCGATCTTTCAAATAAGGAAATACTTCTTTCGGATTTGTACTATGTTTATCCGAACGATCTCTTGTATGCCGAACCCATGAAAGCCAAGACCTGGGGGATAGGGCCGACATTTTCACTGGCCTTGTTTACATCGCTCATCACACTGTATTTGCTGCTTAAAACCCTATAATTGACCAACATGCCTGATATGATCAGAAGGAACGGAATAGACCTGCTGAAAGTTTTTCATAAGTTTCTGAAAAACTGGTGGTTATTTGTCTTTTCTGTAGGCATTGCGGTTGTCATAGTAAAAGTTAAAGACAAATATGAAGTTCCCATTTACTCCCTGAGCACCCGGCTCATGAGCGAAACGCGCCAGGAGCCGATCCTTCAGCAGGACGGTACAAATACCTTCATTCAATCCAATCCGGTTGAAAACCAGCTAGCCCTGCTTGAATCCAACAGCCAGATAGAAAAGATCATCCGGAAGCTGGATTTTGGGGTATCTTATTATGCCGTTGGGAAATTACGGACAGTTGAGGTATACCATGCCTCCCCTTTCCTGGTTTATTACGACACCCTGCATGCGCAACCCTGGGGTAAAGAAATTCATTTCACAGTTCTATCCCATGAAGAAGTGGAAATAAAAACAGATCCTCCCATAGGCGGACTAAATGGAGTATTTCGTGTTGGGGACACGATAAAAAGCGACCGTTATAAATTCAATATTTCCTGGAAGCCCTATGTAAACAACAACGAGTTTGCAGGAAATCAGTATATGTTCACCATTAACTCCTTTAGCAGTCTTGTTTTCAGTTACCGGTGGAAACTTGATATTTACTATGATAATTCAACGTCCATCATCACTATTTCTACTACAGGCAGGAATATTGATAAGGAAGTGAATTTCCTGAACATGCTTGTGTCGGAGTATATGAAGATCAATCTTCAGCTTAAAACCCAGACCATTGACAATACCATTGCTTTTATCGACAAGCAGCTTAATGATATAGGTCTTTCATTGAAAAACACTGAAGACAGGCTGGAAACCTTCCGTCAGAATAATGACATGATGACCCTCCAGGATAAGACCATCCCTCTCCTGGAAAGAATCAACTCCCTTAGCAAAAATAAGGCAGACAAAATGATGGAGTTGAGATATTATGAATACCTCAGAGATTACATTGTCACCCACGATAATATTGATGACATTGTTTCTCCATCAACGGTTGGAATAACCCTTCCTTTATTTTCGGATATTCTGGGTGAGCTTTCCGACAATTATCTTTTAAAAGAAGACCTGCTGGCAACTACAACGCCTGAAAACCCGGTTATCATCAATTTGGAAACCAAGATTGCCAATCAGAAAAAACTTTTAATAGAGAATATCAGCAACATTGTTCACATCACCCAGCTAAAGATTGATGATTTTGAAAGAAGAATTGAAGAAAATTTAGCTCAATACAGTCAGCTTCCCGGGTTGGAAAGTGAATACATGAATATTCAGCGGTATTATAACCTTGATAATACGATGTACAATTTCCTGCTTCAGAAAAGGGCTGAAGCGGAAATTCAGAAATCCTCCACGGTTTCTGACCTTATTCTGCTTGATAAAGCAAGTGCGGAGAGTGCCTGGAAGATATCGCCAAATTCCAAATCCAACCTTAGCCGTGCAGTGATCCTGGCAATACTGGTTCCGGCTGCTTTTTTGTTTCTCCTTATTATCCTTGACAAAAAGATTTACAACAGCAAGGAGCTTTTACAATACACAGGACTGCCCAGTGCCGGGAAAATACCACACAATAAATCCAGATCTTCTTTTCTTGTTCGGGAGCAACCCAGATCTTTTTTCACGCAATCGCTGCGCCTTGTCATGGCCAACCTGCCTTTCAACCGGGAAGGCAAAGGGCGCACCATCCTGGTAACCTCTTCTGTATCCGGTGAAGGGAAGACTTTCGTTTCACTGAACCTTGCGTTGGTTTATGCGGCCTCAGGAAAAAAGGTGCTGCTGGCTGATTTCGATTTCCAGCATCCATCCCTTTCGAAGATTTTTAAAGATAATCCTGAATCAGGATTGGTTCACACCGACACGGAGAACCTCGACCTGTTGCTACCGGGTATTGCTTCGACTGCTGCAGACAAAGTTTTGCAAAGCACTGGGTTTGCAGATCTTATAGAGGATCTGAAAAAACAATATGATTACATGATCTTCGACAGTGCCCCGCTCGGGTTGCTGGCCGATTCTTTTTACCTGTCGCGTTTCGCTGATATCACGCTGTACGTCGTACGACACCGCAAGACTCCATTACCAGTATTAGACAACATTTTGCAAAACATTCTCGAAAAAGGAAAACTTCCTGGCGTTTGTTTCGTATACAATGACGCCAGGTTCAGGATGCCGGTGACCGAGCAGAAATACTACGGTATGATAGAGAAGACGGGAGTTGTGGACGAGGTAATCCGGAAGATCAGGGACCAAATGACTTAATCAAAAAACTACACATATGTCAAAAGTTGCCCTCATTACTGGTGTTACCGGGCAGGATGGAGCTTACCTTTCCGAGTATTTGCTCAAAAAAGGCTATATCGTGCATGGTATCAAACGGCGTTCTTCGCTTTTCAACACCGACAGGATAGATCATCTATACCAGGATCCCCATGTAGATAATAAGAATTTCATTCTCCATTACGGTGACATGACGGATTCCACCAACCTGATCCGCATAGTTCAGGAAGTACAACCGGATGAGATATATAACATCGCGGCCATGTCGCATGTCCAGGTAAGTTTCGACTCACCGGAGTACACTGCCAATGCGGATGCTGTTGGGGCCTTGCGACTCCTGGAAGCCATACGGCTCCTAAACCTGACGAACAAGACGAAATTTTACCAGGCCTCCACCAGCGAGCTTTACGGGTTGGTGCAGGAGATACCACAAACAGAGAAAACTCCTTTTTATCCACGTTCTCCTTACGGTGTTGCCAAGCTTTATGCTTACTGGATCACAATAAATTACCGTGAAGCTTATGGCATCTTCGCCTGCAACGGGATCCTGTTCAACCATGAAAGCCCTGTCAGAGGTGAAACTTTTGTCACCCGTAAGATCACCCGCGCTGTAGCGCGAATTGCCCTTGGGCTGCAGGATAAATTCTTCCTCGGTAACATGTCGGCCAAACGCGACTGGGGCCATGCAAAAGATTATATCGTAGCTATGTACCTTATGCTGCAACAGGAAAAACCCGACGACTATGTAGTAGCTACCGGAAAGACTACTGAAGTCAGGGAATTCGTAAGGATGGCGTTTGCGGAGGCCGGAATAGTAGTAGAATTCCAGGGTGAGGGTGTGAATGAGAAAGCCGTGGTGAAAGAATGCAATAATCCCAAATATCAAATCAGTAAAGGCAAGATTGTGGTAGAGGTTGATCCAAGGTACTTCAGGCCCACAGAGGTGGATATATTACTGGGAGATCCCAGAAAAGCCATGGAGGTATTGGGATGGGAAGCCAAATATGATGTTAGTGCCCTGGTAAAAGATATGATGGAGTCTGACCTTGTGCTGATGACCAAGGAAAAATACCTCCGCGACGGAGGCTATAAAATCATGAGTTATTATGAATAAGTCAGGGAAAATATTTGTTGCCGGTGCCACAGGAATGGTAGGAAGCGCCATCATCCGGCAACTGGGAAAAACAGGATTTAGCAATATCGTGGGGAATTACCATAGCCGTAAGCCCATGCAGGCAGGTGATGTCAGGTATTTCCCGTTGGATCTGACGGATCAGAAGGCGGTTAGGGAATTTTTCGAAACAGAAAGACCCGACTATATCTTCCTGGCAGCGGCCAAGGTGGGAGGTATCAGTGCCAACGACACCTACCGGGCTCAGTTCATTTATGAAAACCTGCAGATACAGAATAATGTTATACATCAAAGTTACCTGTCAGGTGTGGAAAAGCTGCTCTTCCTGGGAAGTTCGTGTATTTACCCGAAACTCTGCCCCCAGCCCATGAAAGAGGAATACCTGCTGACGGGCGAGCTTGAGCCGACCAACGAACCTTATGCCATAGCGAAAATTGCAGGAATAAAAATGTGTGAGGCATACCGCGACCAGTACGGATGTAACTTCATCTCGGTAATGCCTACTAACCTTTACGGACCTAACGACAATTATAACCTTAACACTTCTCATGTATTCCCGGCACTGATCAGGAAATTCCATGAAGCTGTTATGGAAGATAAAGATTCCGTGGAAATATGGGGTTCCGGTAATCCGAAAAGGGAATTTATGCATGTGGATGACCTGGCGGCAGCCACTATCTTCCTCATGGAGAATTACAATAACAAATCCTTTGTGAATATAGGCTGGGGGGAAGATGTGTCGATCCGTGAACTGGCCATGCTGATCAAAGAAGTATCGGGATTCAGGGGAGAACTGATCTTTGATCCAACGAAACCCGACGGAACCCCAAGGAAGCTCCTCGACACTGCCCGCCTGAGAAACCTTGGTTTTAATCCTTCTATCCCTCTGAAAAAGGGAATAGAAATGGTTTATAAAGATTTTAAACATAATTACGGAACATTGATTTAGCCTATGAGGAACGTGAGCACTCCCAATAATGCTGAGTTTGCCGGTGAGGGCTGGACCATGGTAATCCGGCCGAAAAGGAGCTTGTTTGAGTTAAACCTCAAAGAGATCTGGAGGTACCGTGACCTGATCTTTCTGTTTGTTAAGAGGGATTTCGTCGCAAAATACAAACAAACCATACTGGGTCCACTATGGTTTATACTTCAACCATTACTGACAACCCTGATGTTCACGGTTGTCTTCGGGAAGATTGCCGGGATCCCGACAGAGGGTCTGCCGAATATCCTGTTTTACATGGCCGGCATCGTGGGGTGGAACTATTTCTCCACTTGTCTGAACGACACTTCGGCTACCTTTATCACCAATGCCTCCATTTTCGGAAAGGTTTATTTCCCCAGGATGACCCTGCCGGTGTCTATCGTTATCTCCAGTCTGATAACCTTCGTGATACAGTTCGTTTTCCTTATCGCCTTCATGATCTATTACTATTTGCGTGGTGTCCCGATTCACATTGGGGCGGAGATATTGCTTGTTCCTATATTGGTGATCCTCATGGCAGGATTGGGACTGGGATTTGGTATCATCATTTCTTCACTCACTACCAAATACCGCGATTTGCTGCACCTGGTAAAATTCGGGGTTCAGCTATGGATGTACGCCACACCGATCATTTACCCATTAAGCGAAATCCCTGAAAAATATAAGATATATGTACTGGCTAACCCCATGACTCCGGTCATTGAGACCTTCAAGACGGCCATGCTGGGTGTCGGACAGGTCAATTACATTCAGTTGCTTTATTCTGCCGGGTTTATGGTGATTATACTCGCAATAGGTATTGTGGTTTTTAACAAAGTGGAAAAGAATTTCATGGATACGGTTTAATTCCTGAATTATGTCAAAAGTCGTAATAGAACTCGAAAACATATCCAAACAATACCGCCTGGGCGTGGTTGGTACCGGTACCTTGAGCCACGACCTGAACCGTTGGTGGGCAAAGATCCGTGGTAAGGAAGACCCTACGAAAAAGGTCTCCTCACGTAATGTCCTCCACCAGGTAGATGCCAAATATGTATGGGCTTTGCGCGATGTAAACATGAAGGTGGAAGAAGGCACCGTATTGGGTGTTGTAGGCAAAAACGGAGCCGGCAAATCTACCATGCTGAAGCTTCTTTCGCAGGTTACCGGGCCTACTACCGGAGAGATCCGTGTAAAAGGGCGTATTGCAAGCCTCCTGGAAGTGGGAACAGGATTCCACCCGGAACTTACCGGACGAGATAACATTTATCTCAACGGCGCCATCCTGGGAATGACAAAAAGAGAAATCAACAGGAAATTCGATGAGATCGTTGAATTCTCAGGAGTAAAAAAATATATCGGGACACCTGTGAAAAGGTATTCCAGCGGGATGTACGTGCGACTTGCCTTTGCTGTTGCCGCTCATCTTGAATCAGAGATACTCATCGTTGACGAGGTCCTGGCCGTCGGTGACGCCGAATTCCAGAAAAAAGCCATAGGCAAAATGAAAGATGTTTCGACCTCAGGCCGTACCGTGCTCTTTGTCAGTCATAACCTCACAGCCGTTGAGCAGCTATGCAACAAAGCCGTGCTGATGCAGAACGGCACACTTACCCTCGACGGTTCCGTGGCGGATGTACTCGAAACATACAAGAAGAGCAGCCTGGAGGTTGGGGAGGTCAGACCCTATGGGACAAAACAGGTTGAGTTCCTGGATTATTCCATCCTGGATATGGATGGTAATGAGACTAAAGAGATCACCCTGGGAGATTCCTTTATGGTCAGGGCAGGAATACGTTTTAATGAAGACCTTGATTATACAGACTTTTCCCTTGATATACGAAACGACTCCAACGAGTTTATCGCCCATGTCACCAACATGGATGATGAGTTTGCCATAGAAAATCACCGCAAAGGTGATAAAGAGGTAATTGAGGTAACCATACAGAATTTCTCCCTGGCACCGGGCACATATTATATTTCATTATGGCTGGGCAATATGTATGGGACATTCAACTACCTGGAAAACTGCCTGCGTCTCAGTGTGCGGCAGGGTACAATTTTTATCCGCCGCAACTACCCTTACGACAAACGTTCAAGGGCCGTCCTTCAATCATCGTGGAATTACAACAAAACATAGTAAATGAAATCCATCCCGCTCGTATCGGTCATCATGCCTGTTTACAACGGGGAAAAATACCTCAGACCTGCCATTGAGAGTATCCTGGGTCAGACATTCCGTGATTATGAGTTCATCCTCATCAACGATGGGTCGAAAGACAAAACCCAGGAGATCATTGAAAGTTACAGCGACCCCAGGATCGTTGCGGTAAAACAGGAAAACATGGGTGTGGCCCGATCGCTGAACAAAGGCCTTGCCATGGCACGCGGCAAATATCTCCGCAGGCATGATGCTGATGATGTTTCCCTGCCCGGGCACCTGCAAAGCCAGGTAGACTTTATGGAGTCACATCCTGAATTCAGTCTTGTCTCCGATCAGATAGCCTATATGACAGACCGTGGCAGGAAGGCTCCCCGCTATAGGAATCCAAGAAATGATTTCTTCGCCGG
>JAHJRE010000023.1 GCA_018831055.1 Bacteroidota bacterium | reverse complement strand
TATTTCCTAACGGGAACAACTACAGGCTGGGCCGTCGGAGGACAGGACTGGTCGATGCTTCCCGTGATCGCCCATACAACTGATGGGATTAACTGGGTAAAACAAACCCATCCCATAAGCGACGGCAATTTTTACGAAATCCACATGGTAAACGATTTACATGGCTGGGCTGTCGGCAACCACATACTCCATACCCAGAATGGAGGAACCACATGGACAGAGCAGGCACAGGATTATCCAAACACCTGGAAGGCAGTCTTTGCCGTTAATGAAAACCTTGCCTTTGCCGTGGGAAATGATAAAAGAATATTGAAATACGATTTATGGGAGGGTATGGACGAAAATGGCTTTGAATTCAGCATCAACGTCTACCCTAACCCGGCCTTTGATCATATTATCATCAATACCGGAACCCCGGAAAATGAAGAAGTATTGGTATCCATCTATGAAACCTCCGGGAAAAAGGTTCTTTCAGAAAGCTTAATCCCCGCAGAAGGTTTCTGTAACCTTAATCTGCAGGGATTAAACGAAGGACTTTATATTCTTAATGTCCGGGTCGGGTTTAATGACACCAGCGTACGGCTGATGCTGATGCGTCCTTAGCTATCCGTATTACGGTTTTTTCTCCTCTGCCGGTGCTTTTTCAACGGGTGGGGCAGGTGATTCCTCAGGCTTCATCTTTGCCATTTTTGCCATAGGATGTTCATTGGAATTCCAAATCTCCAGTTTGATCTTCATATCCCCTTTTTCTTTCTTTTCCCATATGGTCAGATATTTCCCTTCCTCTGTCATCGGTGAGGGCCATTCCGGGGAAACCATGGTAACCTTGAATGTCCCGATTTCAAGAATATCGTTGCCTACCTTACTTACTTCCAATGTGGTAAAATTCATGGCTGTCATTTTCATCCCGCTTTTCATCATCTCCTCCATATGCGCTTTTATCGCAGCTTTACCTTTCATCATCTCTCCGTAATTGGGTAGTGAAATGGCATCATCGGTATAGAAAGCCATGGAAGCCTTGACATCCTGTTTGATGGCTGCTTCAATCATATCCTGGTTGAGCTTCTCGATCTGTGCTTTGATCCTTCCGGCTGGGTCATCGGCCTTTTGACCGGCAGGCCTCTTGCTGCCTGATTTGGTCTCTACCTGGGCCATGCCTGCAAAGGAAAACATCAAGGCCACAACTAGTAATGCTATTTTTAACGTGTTTAGCTTTTTCATAAATATTCCTCCTGTTGATTAATTGATATATTTGTACAAAGATAAAAGTAAAACATCTGAGATATGAATAAGTTTTCAGGACTTCTCGTCATATTGCTGGTATACGCCGCTGCTCTTGGCACAACATGGTTATTGTATCCCTGGTTCAAGGAATACCATCCGTTACTAACAGTAGCCATCCTGGATCTTGTAGCAACTGTGGTAATTTTCATCTTTTCAATGATCTTCAACAACTCCTCGGTATATGACCCTTACTGGAGCGTGGCCCCAATTCCCATTTTGCTTTACTGGATGATGGGTAGTGAGGGCTGGCAATCTCCTGTTGCCTGGATCATCTTCATCCTGGTTTGTATTTGGGGGACAAGGTTGACGCTGAACTGGGTGAGGCGCTGGAAAGGCATGAAGGATGAGGACTGGAGATATGCAGACTTCCGGAGACAATTCCCTTCGATGTATTGGCCCATCAGTTTCCTGGGAATACATCTATTCCCTACCATCCTTGTCTTCCTGGGATGCATGGCTGTGTATCCTGCTATCACGGCTTCCTATGCAGGTTTTTCAATCAATGAAGTCATTGCCATTATTATCACCTTTTTTGCCATAACCATGGAATTGGTTTCCGACGAGCAGCTTGTTGCCTATTTAAAAAAGAGAACCAATCCGGATGACTTTATCAGAAGCGGACTTTGGAAATTATCAAGACACCCCAATTACTTCGGGGAAGTGACTTTCTGGGTCGGATTGTCGGTATTTTCCATGCAGGCATCAACTTTCCAATGGTGGGTGCTCGCAGGACCTGTTGCCATGATCCTGCTGTTCTCCTTCATCAGCGTACCTATGATCGATAAACGAATGGTATCACGCAAACCCGCTTATGCAGAATTTATTGGCAAATCATCAGGATTAATCCCCTGGATGCCGGGCAAAAAACTCTGGCCCTGATCCTGTGTCCATAATTGTACAAGTTTGTCCCTCAACGGACAAAAAGCAATGCTTTTATACAACCATAAACAATCATCAGGCCGCTGACTATCTGACAATTAAGCGCAATGGCGTGATTTTGGAATTTTATTTACAACTATTATTCATGACGGACCAGCTCTCCTGAAAAGGATTTATTCAAACCATTAAACCCGTTGAAATGCATTACACCCATTGATGTAAAAAGCGTGATGGTTTGGCAATAGCACAATTTATCATAAAAATCCACAGTCATGAAAATCAACAATCTTCTGATCCTTGCATGTATGGTCAGCAGTTCCTTCCTGCCATACCCACAAACCTGTTTAGCAGTCACAAACGGTGTTTCCCTGACAGATCAAAAAACGGAAAATGAAAGGAACAAAGCGGCAAATATCCTTTTTGAAGGAATAGAAAACACGCTAACCGGTAAAAATACCCTTTCGTCACGTTCCTTCCTATCGCTTGTTACCCGAACCGGCCCAGAACAAATCGCAGAGGTTTATGAAGCATTTTACCAGGCCCGCCTAACCGGAGCCGGGGAAATAGAAGCCCTTGATCTGAAAAATGGCCGGTTCATTGCAACAGAACGTGATATTATCCCGGCAGGCTCGGGCCCTGCGGTCAGTTTATTAAAAAACATACGGATTATGGGAAAACATACCGGCGAAGATTATCCGGTATCACCGTTATCATTAAATAAAGCGGCTTTCAGAAAAAAAACAGAATGCAATATTGTCAATAAATTTTATGAAGAGGGAAAGACATACTCTGTTATAACCTTCCATCCTATTAACGTGACGGATGCATTTTTCTCCGGTGAAGCTGTGGTCGATGCGAGTTCCAGGTTTGTTAAATATTTAACCCTGAATTATAAACCCAGGACAAGCAAACATGCAGTTCAAGCTGGTAAGAGAACAGAATACCCACAATGCCTGGAGATACAATATACAATTCATTACAGATTTGGCGAAGAGGGTGAATCCATTCCCGAAACGATAAAACTGGATTACACCTTTGAGATGAACATCGCCGGAGAAATAAAACATTTTCATTCATCTGCCGCCCTGCTATTCTATGATTATACAGAGCCTTTCCTGATGCCATTATGCAAACCGGACGACTTTGCCTATGATGAGGATAAGATAATGATACTGCCTGTCGACGATAATGGATTTGACCTTATCCCTGAAGAAAACAAGCTGAAGGTAAAACCGGAAGTAACTGAAAAAACCATAATTTTCGGCTATTCAGGTGTTAATAATTGCGAAGCTAACCCCTGGATATACTGGAAACCGGAAAGAGACATTACCTGGGCTGACTTTGATGCTTATGCGGGTAACGATAAGAATGGGGCTAAGGTCATCAGGGACCGCTCGAGCGGAAAAGTCTCCGGTAAAGGTTATGACCTTTGTTTCCGTATCATTGCCAACTGTGAATATTCCAATGATTCGATCAATGTTTCGTGCCATACGGTTTTTAACAGGAACAAGTCATATTTCCATAATGAAAGAACCCCGGAGGCTCTGGAATTCATCAACCTGCAATTCGATCTGGTTGAATCCTTCCGCATGCGCATGCATCAGACCATATGCAAAAGGGGAAATATTTTGAAAGATGCCGGCAAATTGAAAAAAACATACCAGGACTATATTTCCAGGATGAACGAAATGCTGGATCAAATGGCATCAGAGGTTGAACTCGGTCAAAACACTGAAATAATGGATGTTTGGAGAGAACGTGTGGAACTGGAAATGAACAGGCTGGCTATAAAATAAATAAAAAAATGAGGCTGCCTGGGTTAGGGCAGCCTCAACAGAATACTAGGTACCAATTTACTAACTTAGATTACTAGTGTTGAATTATTCCTGATACGTTTCCGCTACCGTAAACCGTGGCTTTTGCACTGTTAAAGGCGCCCATCTGGTTCACGCTGCTGAAGTTCATATCGCCGGAGATATAGATACCGTTTTCAAAGGCTCCGTCTCCGATAGTATTGTTAAAACCGCCCTGGTTGATGCTAACGTTGTTGTAGTCGCTGCCGTATTCCATGTAAACGTTGTTGATATTGCCATCGCCATACTGTCCGGCATTCACAATGTTGCCTTCGCCACCGGCTACCATCACTGCTGAGAAGTTATAGTTGCCTTCCTGCATGATTTCGGTTGTATTAGAGAATCCATTCTGTGAGCTGTAGATGGCGTTTCCTTCACCGATCTGAGTGGTCATAAGAAGGTTGGCTTCGCCGTTCTGCTCAGCGTAAAGTTCGTTATAGGCGCCGGCCTGGTTCATGTACACAGTGTTGCTGTATCCATCCTGGTTGATCTGGGCAAGGTTGGCATATCCATTCTGGTTCAGCTCGCTGTGGTTGTAGGTGCCATACTGGTTCAGGTCAAGCATGTTGCCAACACCCGTCTGCTCAGCATAGTTGGAGTTGCCATAACCATACTGGTTGATAGAAGCGCTGTTGTTATCTCCACCCTGGTAAGTTTCGTTCCAGTTAGCTTCTCCGCCTTGTGACACATACAGACTGTTATTGTTTCCAAACTGTCCGGTATAGCTGTAGTTGCTAAATCCATCCTGTCCG
This sequence comes from Bacteroidota bacterium, assembly GCA_018831055.1. Classification (NCBI taxonomy): domain Bacteria; kingdom Pseudomonadati; phylum Bacteroidota; species Bacteroidota bacterium. The sequence goes on along the minus strand of JAHJRE010000023.1, from coordinate 5,753 downwards.
ACAACGGTAAGGTTGTTTTCACCATACTGGTCAACCATTATAGCGTTTCCATATCCATACTGGGTTTCAAGAGCTGTGTTACCAGAACCTACCATAATAGCGTCTGCATAGTTGCCGCTTCCATAGATCATTTGTTCAGCATAATTATAAACTCCATCCATCTCAATATAGGATTCATTGCCATCACCATAAATATTGACCCATGCCTCGTTTTGGGCACCGTACTGGAATACGTTTACCATGTTGTAGTTTCCATCGATGCTGATCTGCATCATGTTGGCAAACCCGACCTGCTCACCATAAATGAAGTTTTCGTCTCCATTAACAAAGAAGGTAGCGTAGTTGTCTTCACCATCCTGATAAAGTTCTGCCCAGTTATCATTTCCGTCAAATAACTGGAAAGTCTCATTGGAAATACCAAACTGAAATACGTTTGAGTAGTTTCCGTCGCCAAATTGTAATTGTTCTGAATAATTAAAATTTCCTGCTGCTTCAACAAAAGCGGTGTTAAAACTCCCCCACTGTTCTGTGAAAGCGTTGTTTTCGTTTCCTGTAAAAAGGTGTTCAGCCTCATTGGCTACCTGAGCGAAGGCTACACTTGTGAGGAGGCTGGCTGCGATAATAATAACTGACTTTTTCATGGTTTAAATTTTTAGCGTTTTTGATTATTAATTAGTTGTTCTTTTCTGCGTTAAAATTTTTGCGTTGCGTACAAGGCAAAGTAACGGCGGAAAAGGGGGGCTCGTCAACGGAGGAATTTACCCGTTTCAAAGGTTTTTCGGGAGAAAAAACAGGTAGGAAAAACCCGTATTGATTGCGATAAGTACGAGAAAATACGATGTGGGAATTCATTTAGCAGGAGGGGCATGCTTCCTGCTAAATATTTAATTAACAAGCACTTCGATAATTATAACCCAGGATATTTCGTCATACCGCCCCCAATTCCTATATTTGTAAAAAACCATAGAATTATGATCCTGATCCGGCAAATAGAAACTTATACTCCCACATACCTCGGGAAGAAAGACATCCTCACCGGGGGAGGGAAGATCATCAGCATTTGCGACCATTTGGATTTCGTCGGCAATCCAAACCTTGAAGTCATCGATGGCACCGGCCTGATGGCATTACCGGGGTTGATCGATGCCCATGTACACATTGCCGGTGCCGGTGGTGAAGGCGGTCCGGCTACGCGTACCGCCGGGCTCAGGATCAGCGACATGCTGGAAGCCGGGGTTACCACCGTTGTCGGATGCCTGGGTACCGACGGGTATACCCGGTCTGTAGAGTCAGTCCTGATGAAGGTCAAAAGTATTCGGCACGAAGGCCTCAGCGCCTGGATGTTTACCGGAGCTTACCAGATACCCCCTCCATCCATCCTGGAAAATGTGGGTAAGGATATCGCCATGATTGAAGAGATCATCGGGGTTGGGGAAGTCGCGCTGTCCGACCACCGCTCCTCATACCCTACCACACAGGAACTGATCAGGCTGGCTTCCATGGCCAGGGTCGGTGGTATGCTTGGAAATAAATGCGGAATTGTGAATATCCACATGGGTGACGCAAAAGACCCGTTCAGGCCACTCTATGATGCAAGCACTACAAGCGAAATACCTTTGAAGCAATTCTGGCCCACGCATTGCAACCGCAACCATCATATTTTTGAGGATGCAAAAGAATATGGGAAGAAAGGCTACCTGGACCTGACGGCAAGTTCGTATCCTTACTTCCCTGAATTTGAGATCAAGCCTTCGAAAGCTATCGCCGAACTGCTCAGGTCAGGGGTGCCCTTGCAGCACATCACCCTCACCTCAGATGCATGCGGTTCACTTCCGGATTTCGATGAACAGGGAAACCTGGTCAAGCTGGAAATGGGATATCCGCTTTCGGTCTTTACAGAGATCAGGGACTCCATCCTGGAAGAAAAAATGTCGATAAGCGATGCATTCAGCCTTGCAACATCAAATGTTGCCGGGATACTTAAGCTTGCGCATAAAGGACGTATTCAGGAAAATAACGATGCCGACCTGCTGATCCTGGATAAGGAACTGAATATAATTCATGTGTTGGCCAATGGTTCGGTAATGGTCAGGAACGGAAATATTCTTAAAAAAGGAGCTTATGAGTAAGCTGTTGATCATAAAAGCCGTTGTCGCAATGATGTTATGTCCTGTATGGGTTTGCGGACAATCCCTTCCGGGTAATATTATGGTGGTGGGCGGAGGATCGGAGGACGCCGGCGGCTGGAGCGATACTCCGTACAGGTGGGTAACACAAATGGCCCAAAACGGAAAAGTAGCCTGTATCACCACCGACGAGGCCCCTACACAGTGGCTGCCTCAATACTTTATGTCGCTGGGCGCATCCTGGTCGAGAAATTTCGTTATCCGCAACAGCCAGACTGCCAATGCACAGGAAACTTACGACAGCCTGATCACCTATGATGCATTGTTCTTCAAGGGAGGCGATCAATGGGATTATTACCATATATATAAAGGTACAGTGGTTGAACAAGCGAGTATGGAGATATTTAACCGCGGTGGAGTGGTTTCCGGTACTTCCGCCGGATTGCAGATCCTGGGTGAAGTAGATTTTATTGCCATGAACGGGACAGTTTACCCGGAAGAAGCCCTGGAAGACCCTTTTAACAACTATATGACCCTCACCAATGATTTTCTGCCCTTTTTCCCTGCCACGATATTCGACTCCCATGTTGCCGAAAGGGGTAGATTCGGGAGGATCACCGGTTTCCTGGGGAACTGGAGCCTGGCAGAACAGCAAGAGATACTGGGAATTGGAGTGGATGATAAAACAGCATTATGTATTGATACTTCAGGAACAGGATATGTTTATGGCACCGGGGCGGTAGGTTTATATCATGCGGGAGTAGGGAATACTTTTTCCATAAGCGGAAGCAAGCTTCTGGCAAGTAATTTAGAAGTCAGCCAGGCACTGAATTCCTGTATAATTGATTTTAGCACACTAAATATAAACGGATTACAGGGCTCAACCCAGCCCGCTTTTTACGGTGAGTCGCTTTCATGTAATCTGATGCTGAGCGCCAGCGATGCCCTTAGCGATAATGAAGAGTTTCTTTTGCGTTTGAAGTCACTCGTGCCGGGTAATGAAGAAATCATCATCATTACCGGATATAGTTTGAGCACCGCCCAGGCAGTTCAAAACCACCTGACCCAGATAGGCGCTGCTTCCGCAATATTGTCCACAACACCGGATAATTACGATGATCCTCTTTGGCTGCAACGCTTACAAAGCAATGATGTATATCTTTTTGTGGACAATGAATACGAAGTACTGAATGATTTCCTGGAATATGGTTCAAACGGGCAATACCTCAAAGCGGCAATGGCAGAAGCGGGAAAAACTTTTGCTTTTATGGGCAGCGACAGCCGTTTCGCAGGAAAATACTGTGCCGTCAATTACAAGGAAGCATATGCCTCGTACGATGGAGAACTTGATATTCGGGAGGGACTTGGCTTACTAAAAAACAGTGCCATCATGCCCAATACTTTTAACGAGGATCTGAATGTGGAGAATACAGCCACCGGTTTGCCCTATATCCTGGTGAAGGAAAACCTTGCTTACGGTTTTTGGATGCATGGGAACGCCTGGATGGAAATCTCTGCATCAAACGGGCAAATAAGCTTCAAAGCCAGGGGCTCCTGCCCGGTCATCTTCCTGGAAAACCCGGGAAGCCCGGCCGGCTTTGCCGACCTTCCCGTTTCTTCAGGAGGTTTACCCAGAAACATTGCCGGATTTACCGGTTTCAGGATGCAGCTTTTTGATGAGACTAATGATATAATGCTGGAAGATGTAACGGGAATACATGAGGAAGGGAATGTATTGGGGTTCAGGGTTTTCCCGGTGCCGACAGCAGATGACATCTCCATAGCCCCAGATGTCATCTGGGTAAAACCCTCACCATCCGCGCTTTTCCGAGTCAGTCTCAGCGGTATAGGAGGAGATGTCATCTGTGAGAAAACAACCACCCTGCCCACAACCCTGCACATTGGTCACTTCCCTTCAGGAACCTTTATTCTTAGCATTGAAAACACCAAAACAGGAACACATTATCACAAAAAGATTGTCATAATTCATTGATACCACATGAAAATCATTAGAATACCCATTTCAATCCTTGTCCTGCTTGTTTGTTTGTCGTGTGTTGACCAACAGCTCATTAACGATAAACCCGGCCCTAAAGGCACCCTTTACATCATTGGTGGCGGGAAAAGACCCGAGGCTATGGTCAGGGAGATGATCAGCCTTTCGGGTGCCGACAGCTCCGGGTATATCATTATACTGCCCATGGCCAGCGAAGAACCCGATTCATCGGCTTTTTATGCTGCCAGGCAGTTCAGCATGCTGGGGATACAATCTATCGCGGCAATGAACATCCTGGATGCAAATGTCTGCTCCCATGACCGGCTCGACAGTATCCGGGGTGCTGCAATGATTTACATCACCGGCGGGGATCAGCAGCGTTTCATGGATATTGTGCTGCAAACACCTGTACATGAAGCCATACGCTCGGCATTCAACGAAGGATCACTGATAGCCGGCACGAGTGCCGGGGCTGCCGTCATGAGCCGGCTCATGATCACGGGAAATGAGTTCAAACACCCTGAATATACCGGTGATTTCAGAACGATCGAAGCCGGTAACATGGAGATTAAGGAAGGGTTGGGCCTGGTAGATGATATCATTGTGGACCAGCACTTTGTTAAAAGGATGCGCATGAACCGCCTCATCAGTGTTGCACTTGAAAACCCCGGAGTGCTTTGTGCCGGGATCGATGAGGCTACAGCCCTGGTTATCCATGGCCGGAAAGGCAGGGTAAGCGGGGAAAGTCAGGTGATACTTATCCGTTTTGACGGAATATATAAAACCAATGAAAAAGGCCTCATCGCTGGAAGAGGCCTTCAACTGGATATTCTGCTGCCAGGAGAATCATTCAATTATTAGTTTCCTGGTAACCTGCTGATCACCGGAAACAAAACTTACATAAAACAGCCCCCTCCCCAATTCTTCTGTGCTTAGGTTCATGTTTTCCTGCCCTTCAGGATCAAGTGTATAGACAACCTGACCCATGCTGTTCACAATTGTTATCTTATCACAATCATTCAAACCCGAGAAAAGTATCTGTTCATGCGCCGGATTGGGATAAACCTGCATGGCAGCCATTTCCACCTGAGAAACGATTCCGGTCATATCTTCCGCATACCAGGCCATCGCATAAGCATCGACACCCGTAACGTAATCAACGCGACCCGTCCCGTCAAGATTGGCCTGCAAGATTTTATCATCATACTTATCTGTATAATAGATCTTTCCTGCATACATATCCACAACCAACCCCCAGATCACAGCATCGACATATCCGGCATCGATCACAGACTCGTTCCCGCCATCGTAAGTATTCATACAGACACCTTTGAGGTAATCGCAGTAATAGATCCGGTCATGTTCCCAATCAACGGCAATTGCTGCACCATCCGTACCGGAAACGATCTCCTCCAAACCCGTTCCATCCATGTTGATACGGTAAACACCACCTGAATAATCGTATTTGTCGTTCGTGATGTACAATTTGTTGTCATCAGGATTGTAAGCCAGTCCAATAGCCATCTCCGGCGGAGAGGTGAGTTCCCATAACTGAAAAAGCTCCGCGCCGGTACCATCGGGATTGCAGCGTCCGATACCGCCTTCCCTACCCCAGTATAGCTTTCCGTCAT
>JAHJRE010000022.1 GCA_018831055.1 Bacteroidota bacterium | reverse complement strand
TATACGGGAATTGTAAGATATACCAGTACCCAGGATGTGTTCAGGATCATTCTGGTGATTTTTTCAGGAAGCATACTTTTTATTATCACCAACCTGATCACGTATTATTTTATCAACGAGCGTTTTTTCATTCCTTTTTCTATCATAATCATTGAGTTTATTGCAACTTCCGGAGCTCTATCCCTTTTCAGGATGATTGTAAAGCTGGCTTACCTCGAACTTATCAATCCACCCGGAGAACAAACCCGTGTAATAATTTTCGGGGCCGGTGAGGCGGGTGTAATCACCAAAAATGCGCTGGAGAGAGACTCCAGGATAAGTTATAAAGTGCAAGCTTTCATAGATGACAATGAGCAGAAGGTAGGCAAGACTCTGGAAGGGGTAACCATTTATCCACCTGATAAGCTTGTCAATTTGATTGCTGAAGGTAAAACCGACATTGTGATCATAGCAACCGCGCGACTGAAGCCAGAACGGAAACAGGAAATCATCGAATTGTGTCTGAAATACAATGCGAGGGTACTTCATGTGCCTCCTGTTTCACAATGGATCAATGGAGAACTGAGTTTCAGGCAGATTAAGAAAGTCAGAATAGAAGACCTCCTGGAAAGGGAGATCATCAGGCTTGATGAGGATAATATCAGCAGGCAGCTCGCCGGGATGAATGTGTTGATCACCGGTGCCGGCGGTTCCATAGGCAGTGAGATCGCCCGTCAGGTTTCAGGATATTCGGTTAATAAACTTATTCTCGTTGATCAGGCCGAAAGTCCTTTGTTCCATCTGGATCTTGAGTGCCAGGACCGTTGCGCCGGAAAAAACTTTGAGATATTGGTTGCGGATATTTGTGATCACGACAGGATGGATTATATCTTTCGTCAACATAAACCCGATGTTGTCTTTCATGCAGCTGCTTACAAGCATGTCCCCATGATGGAGTATCACCCGGGCGAGGCTGTCAAAACCAACGTGATGGGAACCAGGTTGCTTGCTGACCTGTCGATAGAGTACGGAGTCAGAAGGTTTATTATGGTCTCTACCGATAAGGCTGTGAACCCGACCAATGTGATGGGGGCATCCAAAAGGATTGCTGAAATATACACTCAGGCTTTGAATGGAATTGGAAACACATTATTTATAACAACCCGGTTTGGCAATGTTTTGGGTTCAAACGGTTCTGTGATACCACTTTTCCGCGACCAGATTGAGAAAGGCGGCCCCGTTACCGTAACCCATCCCGAGATCACCCGTTTCTTTATGACCATACCGGAAGCCTGCCAGCTTGTCCTCGAAGCCGGTGCCATGGGCAAAGGAGGGGAGGTTTACATTTTTGATATGGGTAAATCGGTGAAGATCGTTGACCTGGCAAAGAAAATGATCCAATTGTCGGGACTGGAGGTAGGAAAAGACATTCATATCAAGTTTACCGGGCTTCGACCCGGGGAAAAGCTTTATGAGGAACTGCTTAATGATAGCGAGAATACCATACCGACGCACCATCCACAGATCATGATCGCAAAAGTGATGACATATTCTTCGGAACAGGTTCAGGAGGGGATGGATAAACTCGACCAGGTCTTGCGCAACCAAAACGACCTTGAGATTGTTACCATCATGAAAGAAATAGTGCCGGAATTTAAAAGCCAGAATTCGGTTTATCAAAAACTCGATTTCAAAGAATAATCTTTCCGGAATACCGTTGAAAAGTTAATCCTGATTTATGAGAAGAATCGTATTCCTTATAATACTTATTACCGGCTGGCAAATTGTACAGGCGGCTTATATTCTTATTCCCATGGACAATACCCAGAAAAACCATCTCAAAGCCTATGGTATTGCCTACTGGGTACTACAGCAGGAAGTGGAAGTAAGCTGGCTCTTAAACTACAAGGGGGGGAGTTTCCTGTGCCTACATCATCAACTGATTGAAAATGAATGTGTGATCAGGGATGTTAGTTATCAGGTTATAGCTGATGTGCAGGCCATGGGTATTTTGCAGGAAATCGCTGATCCGCAGGTTAACATGGAAGAGGTGAAACTCCATAAGCCCCCCAAAATCGCCGTTTATTCTCCCAAGAACAAGCAGCCCTGGGACGATGCCGTTACGCTGGTGCTTACCTATGCTGAGATACCTTATAATGTTATTTACGATCCGGAGGTCCTCAACGATATGCTTCCCATGTATGACTGGCTTCATCTTCACCATGAAGATTTCACTGGACAGTATGGGAAATTCTGGGCACGGTACAAAGATTTTCAATGGTATCGTGATAATCAACGGGCAGCGGAAGAAACTGCCAAATCTCTTGGATTTTCAAAGGTTTCGCAATGTAAGCTTGCCGTGGCAAAAAAGATACGTGATTTTGTGGCTGGGGGTGGTTATTTGTTTTCCATGTGTTCAGCCCCCGATAGTTATGATGTAGCGCTTGCTGCAGAAGGAGTGGATATTTGCGATGTGATGTTCGACGGAGATCCGATGGACCCGGATGCACAATCGAAGCTGGATTACAGTAAATGCTTTGCATTTACAGGTTTTACTTTGAGTACAAGTCCTTACGAATATGAGATTTCTTCCATTGATGCCACGGATGAAAGGGTGAGAAAGGTGACGGAAAACAATGATTTTTTTACTTTATTCGATTTTTCAGCAAAATGGGATCCTGTTCCAACCATGTTATGCCAGGATCACACCCGGATCATCAAGGGTTTCATGGGGCAAACAACGGCATTTCGTAAGGAGTTCCTGAAACCTGAAGTCCTGATTATGGGTGAAAACAAGGCTTTGGCTGAAGTCCGATATATCCACGGTGAATATGGTAAAGGTACCTGGACCTTCCTGGGTGGCCACGATCCGGAAGATTATCATCATTATGTGGGCGACCCGCCAACGGAGCTGGATCTGCATCCCAATTCGGCAGGCTACAGACTCATCCTGAATAATATACTTTTTCCTGCAGCAAAAAAGAAGAAGCAAAAAACCTAAAAAGCCTAATTGGCGTCATAAAAAAACGGATTTCCGTTAAAGAAGAAATACACTCTTTTGTTGCAGCCGGCCTCATAACCATAATCCACCTGGCCTTCCGTTATTTCAAGTCCGGGGGTCTGGATCGACTCCATTCCGGAATAGAACCAGGGGCAGCTGAGATCATTAACCAATTCGTGACCGGAAAGAGTAAGGGTAGAAAATGCCTTGCCATTTAGATCAACACCGGATGCATTGCCTTCCTGGAAAAAAATATCATCGG
>JAHJRE010000021.1 GCA_018831055.1 Bacteroidota bacterium | reverse complement strand
GTTGTACAATTGAATCGTTTACAACCATGGAAGACCTGGATGAGTTTCCATTGAGTGAAGATTATGAAAGTTACTCCCGTCCGGATCAGCCGGATAACTGGACTACAGAATACTCTTCTTCGGCGGAATGGTTTGTTACAGATATTGTAGGGCGTAATTCAAATAACTGTTTGCAGTGTTCCGATACGGTTTCCAATACTCCTCTTTCAGCGTATTACTGTGATATGGATTCCTGGATCTTTACCGGACCTCTTGAACTTAAAGCCGGTATGCAATACAATATGTCTTTTTATTACCGTGTATTTAGTGGAACCAGTGCAACCGAAAGCCTTGCTATTATGATCGGAACAGAGGCTAATTCAGCTTCCATGACAAATACTTTATTTAATAATGCAAGCATAACAACCAGTTCATGGACCCAAGGTACAGGATCTTTTACTCCTTCTTCTGATGGCTATTATTATGTTGGTTTTCATGCCTATTCTACAAATGGGTTAGGTATTTTTATTGATGATTTTGAATTCGGATCAAATTTTTCCTCATGGCTTGGATCTACAAATAATTCCTGGGGTACATCAGGAAACTGGAATAATGGCCTACCGGGTTCATCAACAAATGTGATTATTTCCTCAGATGCTGTGAATTTCCCGACAATCACCTCCGGAAGTAATACTGTTCAGAATATCATTATACAAAGCGGTGCCTCATTAATTGGAGCTGAGTATCTCTCTGTTAGCGGGACCTCATTTATGCAACGCAACATCACCGCTTACACCGGCAACTCCGATGGCTGGCATATCATTTCCCCGCCTACCGATAATATGCTTATCGACGGGTCGGATTTTGAACCGGGAGAAACCTCTCCCAACCTCGATGATCTGTATATCTGGCAGGAATCTTCCGATTACTGGATGAATTTTAAGGCCGGAGCTTTCACGGAAATGGACAAAGGCACCGGTTACCTCTATGCCGTGGAAACAACGGCAACCAAAGACTTTACCGGGACTTTCAACGATGAAAACGTGGTTATTTCCAACCTTTCCTATACGCCTTCTGCTTATTATACGGGCTGGCACATGATAGGAAACCCCTTCCAGTCACCTGTGACCTGGAATAACGGAAGTTGGTCGCTGAACAATGTGGAAGCCGTTGCCAAAATTCTCAAACCCGATGGTACCGGCTATACAGATGTATCTTCCAGTGGAACCATCGCTGCCAACCAGGGTTTCTTTATCCGTGTGACCGGGGCAGCCAACGGGCTTACCATTCCTCTTTCCGCCAGAACTCATACTTCGGCAACGTTTTATAAGAATGATCCTGCCAATACGATAACCATGAAGGCTTATATGGATGAAAACCGGTATTTCGAATCGAATTTCATCCTTAAACAGGGTGCTACAACAGGCTTTGATGAGGCTTACGACGGACACCACCTGGGTTGGGCTGTATTCGCCGATATGTATTCGGTTTACGAAAACGATATGCTCTCCACCAACCACATCCCCTTCCCCGGTAACGACCCGGTCATTGTTCCGCTTCACCTCAGGGCTTACCAGGATATGAGCCTCACTATGAAAACCGAAGGCCTTGAAAACCTTGACCCGGGCGTGGATGTCTTCCTGGAAGACCACCTGACAGGAAGTATGATCAGTCTCAGGGAAATTGCTTCATACCCCTTTATGTCATCAGCTAACGATGATCCCGGTCGCTTCGTGCTGCACTTTAAAACTGCGGCTGGAGTCAAGGATATTCCGGATTCACGGAAAATCACTTCCTATATTGCCAATGCTAACCTCTATATCCACTTTGGCGAAAGGGTAAACGGCACTCTGATCATCAGCAATGCCGGCGGAAAGGAAGTAATTAGAAATGAAATCCGAAACATGGATCAAATTATTCTTCCGGCTGATTTTGGAGCCGGATTGTATCTGATTTCCCTGGTAACACAGGAATCCGTCAGTACCGGAAAGGTTGTTGTTACCCGTTAAGACCTTGGGTATTAATTCAGGTTTCTTTACTTTTACGGTAAAAACCGTCTATGTACCATCTTTTAAGGATCTTCCTGTTCTTGGTGCCATTGGCTTCCTTTGCCCAGATAAACACCGAAGTTTACCGAAAAGATTATGTTAACCTGGGTTGGATATTCAGCCTGGATGCAACTTTCGAATATAGTACCGGTAACACCGAAGAACTGTCCAGTGAAAATATACTCAGAATTGATCATAACGGCCTAAAACAGGATTATTTTACCGTTGTTGAATATGAATTCAAGACAGCAAACCAGGAAAAGACAAAAAATAAAGCTTTCATTCATTTCCGTTATATCAGGGATATCTCTAAATGGTTCTTTTGGGAGGCTTTTGCTCAGGCCCAATACGATGAATTCCTTCTTTTAAACCACCGTTATCTTATTGGAACCGGTGGAAGATTTGATCTTGCCTCCATCCTGGCCCCGGGTAAGGATAAAGAAACCAGAAAATTTGATGCTTTTTACGGCCTGGGTGCCATGTGGGAAACAGAGCAGTATAACCTGGAAGACAGCGATCCTGTTTTTAACCTTGTTAGAATAACTTCATATCTTTCTCTGAGTTATAAACCTTCTGAGACCTTCCGCATCTCCGTTGTCAGTTATTACCAGCCGGAAATATCAGAATGGGCTGACTATAGAAGCCGGTCGAATCTTGAATTGGAGATTAAAATTTTGAAAAAACTTTATTTTATTTCAAAATATGATCTTCTCTATCGCAGCCGGCCCGTTGGTAATACATTGAGAACGGATTTTGAAATTAAGAACGGCATACGTGTGAGATTACCATAACGCTGATTATTTATTGTAACTTTAGATCCGGTTTTAATGAGACACTCATGAATATCCAGGATTTTGAAAAATCCTTCCTTCCGGCGCTCTCCCGGTCTGCCAGGGATACATTTTCCGCTCATGTGGAGAGTTTAATAGATGAACGATGGCTTTGGTTTGAAAAGTTCCGGAAAATATTGACAGATGCACGATCGGAACTTGGGAAAGCAGCCAGTACCGTAACCAATATTCAAGCATACGGTGCCGAACTTCAACGTCTTCTTGAAAACTGTGAGGAGTTATTGGCAGAACCAGGATCTATTCCCGGCAATCCTTTTGGTGAACTTACCGAAAGGTTTGCAAGGCTAACAGAACAGATTATTCCTGATAAAGAAACTCTTGCAGAACAACCTCTTTCCAGAAGCTTCTGGAAAAGAAAACCGGAAGATAATTTTCTTGTCAGGCTTAAAAAATCCAGGTATTCACTTAAATACAGTGTCTGCAATCTTTTCAGGAAAAAAGAGCGGAGATATTATGGAAGACAATCGTTGAATGCAACTTCACTTCTCACACATTATACAGTGCAGCCCTTACTGAATAAAGCCCTGCTACTCGAAAGGGAAGTAATGCATGCATTTGCTAAACAATTACAGGAATATCACTCTTTATTCGAAAAACAACTCCTCTCCCTGACAGGGAAAGAAATATTGGATATCGATAAAGGTTTGATCAATAAGGATAGACTGGTTCAAAATATTGAGGAAGGGGAAAAATGGCTGGATAACCTGCTCAGTGGAAAATCCCGGGAACAATGGAAAGATTATCTGGTATCGGAGTTCGAAAAGTATGCCGGTGAACGGATCGAGCAATCGAAGCAAATAATTGTAACAGCAGGAACTCCTCTGCTTCCTGGGAAAAAATTCTCTGCTTCCCTCAATGCTTCGAATCATAAGGAGCTTATGCACAGTCTGGATACTCTTACCAAACAATGGCAATTGTTTTTCAGGGGAGAAATATCCGATTGGTTAAAAGACCTGGAAATGCTCATGCTTCAGGTGCAGATAATCAATATTGATCACCTCACCAAAAAGGCAATCCTGGATAAGTATAGTACGCAATTACTCCCGAAAACGGATAAAGCCATTTCATTGTTATCGGGCTCCTTAACTCATCTGAAAAGCCTGATCAATGAAAATGAGGATAATATCAAACAACATATCCTCAAAGAAAACCGGTCTATGATCCGGGATCTCAGGAAGGTTCATATTCCTGAAGTAATTGATGCTTTTGACCAGACACAGATCCTTAAGAAACTCGAAAGCTTCAGGTCAAGGATTCGATATCGCATGGATGGCTTATCGGAACACTATTCTATCGTTGAAAGCTCCGACCCCGACACCTTTCATCCCAAAATGACCGTTTCCGGTATTGATCTTAAAAGCATTATACTGCCTGAATTCTACCAGCCCTTTGAATCCAGGTTTTTTCGATTTCAGGATGATATAGAACAAAAAATATCTGGTTTGCTGCGTGACCTCTCTGAAATAAGTCTGGTAATAGAAGTAAATCTTGAATCTGCCCTCGAAGCTCTTCATGAAGACGATCAAAAGAAGATGCGCACTGATGCCAACCAGGTAGTGATAGAAGGCCTTGAACGTTCTGAAAACCTGATGAAAAATATTCGCCAGGAAATGCAATCCCTGGCAACACAGGTAAACGGGGAACTTACCTCTCTCACTGTGCAATTGCTGTCTGATGTCAGGGAACTGGCAGATAACGACAAGATCATGAACCTGAGATTCCGCCTGGCCAAGGTGGGTACCTTTGCCGGAATACACAGGATGGGTCAGGGAATTGCGAATATCTTCCGCCTTTACATAATGCCTGTGATCCGTTGGTTTGCTTCCAATGTCCTTATGGTTCGTACAGGATATTCCCATATCAAACGCCTGACAGGATTGGAAAGTGCCTCTGAGGAAAATCGCCGGGCCTTGCACCGCCTACTATATACTTCGCGCTCAAGAATAGAAAAATTGCCTTTTGTCTATCAGCGCCTCTTCCGGCTGGAACCTCTCAAAGATGAGCGCCTTTTTTCTGCCCGTGATGACAGACTGGAAGAACTGACAGAAACCATTTCAAATTGGCGAAAAGGAGAGTACTCAAATACAGTAGTCATAGGAGAAAAAGGAAGTGGAAGAACATCACTGATCAACATCCTGGTTAACAGATCTTTCAGGGCTTATAGTGTGCACCGCCTGGATCTCTTTAGATCTGCTCTGGACGAAAAAACCTTTACAGGACAATTGATAGAAGTATTCAGATTAAAAGGTATTACCACCCAGGAAGAACTTAAAGATGCCCTGACAAGTCTTGAAAAACCGGTTGTATGTGTCGTCGAAAATCTGCATAATCTCTATTTAAGAACCGTTGATGGTTTCAGCCTCCTGGAAAAATTCCTCCTCCTGATGTCAGCTACTCAAAAGAAGGTTTTCTGGATCACCACATGCGGCACCTATGGATGGAATTATCTGGATAAGGTAATACGTATAAGTCGCTATTTTGAAAATATTGTTAGCCTTAGCGACTTAAACAACAAAACATTACGGGAAGTTATCCTGAAACGGCACCGTCTGAGCGGATATAATCTTCATTACCTGCCTTCCGTTGAAACCAGACAAAACAGAAAATTCAGAAGGCTGAAAGATGAGAAGCAAAAACAGAATTATTTAAGTGACTTGTATTTCAGTCAATTAAATGCATTGGCAGGTGGTAATATTTCTATTGCTTTCCTTCTATGGCAGTTATCCATTAAAGATTTTAAGAATGATAAACTGTTTATTAACGACAAAATTGAATTTGCAACAGGCTTACTCAACCTGCTTCCACAGGATGAAGTCTTTACCCTGGGTGCACTCATGGAGCATGAAGTGTTAACTGAAGACCAACATGCCCGGATCTTTAATATGGATGGAGAAACCAGCCTCCTGATTCTGGGAAGTATGCTTAATCGCGGTCTCCTGGTTAAAACAGGAAGCGGTTATCACATTCATTTACTTTTGTATAAGGAAGTTGTACGATTACTGACCGATAAAAATATAATTCACTAACCCATGAAAAGGTTCCTCATAATAACAGCCATCCTGGCTTATCTGATCCTTGGTAACGGAACGGTATGGATGACCTTTTCCCAGGAAGTGACTTCTCCTTCAAAAGAGCTGATTAACCTGGCAGATACCCTGGTTAAAAATGAACCAAGCGTAAAAAAAACAGATTCAGCTTTAGCTAAAATAGCAGGAACTACCTGGAAGATCACTTTTGAAAAGGTCTTCTGGTCGTTTCTCGTTTTTCTGGTTTTCCTGTTCCTGTTAAGGTATATCGCTCGCTTCCTGGAAAAAGTGGGAGAAACAAGAACCCGCTACAGGCATACCATAAAAGGGATAATTCCGGTGATAAGAATTTTGGGTTGGACTCTGGGCTTTTACATCATTATCGCCAATATTATTGCTCCCCCAATTGCTACTTTGCTGGCCATTCTGGCTTCTGCCGGTATTGCAGTAGGATTTGCCGCCCAGGATATTCTTAAAAACATATTTGGAGGCATACTCATCGTCTTCGACAGACCTTTCCAGGTGGGCGACAAAATCGAGGTCGGCAAGTATTACGGAGAGGTGATCGATATCGGTCTCAGAACAGTCAGGATAGTAACACCGGATGATTCCGTAGTTACAATTCCCAATAACGAAATTGTCAATACTTCTGTTTCAAATGCTAATAACGGGGAATCCAACTGCCAGGTTGTGGCAGAACTTTATCTTCCCCCGGATATTGATATTGTTAAAGTCAGAAAGATTGCAACCCTTTCCGCCGCAGTCTCCCGTTACGTTTATCTGAATAAACCTATAGTTGTTATCTTTAAGAATGAGATTAGTGAAGGCCGTTCTTTGCTTAAAATGAGGCTTAAAGCTTATGTCCTGGATGTCCGTTATGAATTTCCTTTTATGAGTGAAATGACAGAAACCGTTATCCGGGAACTTCTGCAGCAGGGTGTTGTGAAAAAGGAGGATCTGAAATATAACGTTCATTCCTGAGATCATCCTCCCGGAATGTTTTCTTTCGCATTTTTTCGTATATTGTAATCGCTATTATTATAGATTTTCAGATCATTTAAACCATATTTGTGAATCAAAATAGGATTAAGGAAAGCAATGCTTTCCAACCCTTTCCTGCCTTATATCTGGTCATAATGCTTTTATTGCTGACCGGTCAGATTCTGCATTGCCAGGACATTGAAAATATTTCAAAGCAGGATCCTTTGAAAATTAAAGGCTCCCTTAAAGCCGAAGCAGTCTTCTATGATGTAAACGGTCGGAAAGCAAATCGTGAACCGTTTTCCTGGGTCATTTCAGGCGATCCTACTCTTTCGGTTTACGGGATCGATATCCCCTTGAATTTTATGTTTACCGAACAGCAGCGTAGCTTCCGGCAACCTCTAAACCGGTTTGGAATCAGTCCGAAGTATAAATGGGTGCAGGTGTATCTGGGTTACAACAGCCTGAACTATTCAAAGTACACCCTGGCAGGCCATCGCTTCAGTGGTGCGGGTTTCGAATTGACTCCGGGCAATTTTCGCCTGGGTTTTGTGTATGGCCGTTTTAAAAAGGCTGTGAAAGAAGATCAACAGAACAATAACGGTGGCATATTCCAAAGCCTTTCCTATAAGAGAACCGGCTATGCCATGAAAGTCGGTTATGGTAACAGCAATAACTATATTGACCTCATCCTGCTTAAAGCCAAAGATGATGCCGGATCCCTGGATAGCGTCCCCGTCGGTCAGAACCTCACTCCCGGTGAAAATGCCGTGCTTGGCCTGATCACTCACCAAAAATTTGCCAAATACTGGTCGTTTGACCTGGAAGCCGCTCAAAGCATTTACACACCGGATACCCGTGTTGGCGGATCCCCGGAAGATAAAAATGGATGGATGAAAACCTTTGGCTTCCTGATGAATGAAAAAGCCAATACATACTCGAGCTCAGCCGTCGACGCCTCCCTGGAATACCAACGGGATCTCTGGGGAGCAAAAATCCAGTATAACAGGATAGCTCCCGGTTATCAGTCCATGGGAGCTTATTATTTTCTCGCCGACCTGAGAAACATTACTATAGAGCCCAACGTGAAATTATGGAAGAAAAAGGTTAATGTGAATGCAAGCCTCGGCTTTCAACGGGATAACCTGGATGATGATAAATCTGCCCAGACAAACAGAACCATCGGATCCGTCAACATCTCCGCCCTGCCGGTCCAAAATTACCAGATTAATGCATTTTACTCCAACTACAGTATGGGGCAGAAATCAGGTGTTGCCGAACTCGACAGCCTGTCTGAAGTTAGACAGACTACCCATAACGCCGGTCTTAATCAAACCTATACCATAACAGGTGAATCCAAAGTGCATAATATCATCCTGGGATTGAATTACCAGAAACTGAACGATAAAAATGAGTATACGGCAAAGTTTACCGATTATCATTCTATGGTGATCAATGCCAATTATATTATCAGCTTTATCCCCTGGGTCATGAACCTTATGGCGGGATTCAACAGCAGCACTTTCGATATTGGAGACATCAAAACAGCGGTCTGGGGACCGGTACTAACCCTTAGCAAAGGCTTTTTCCGCAATACGCTTAACCTGAGTCTGACGGAATCTTTAACACAAACCCGCCTCAAAGGAGATCCCTTCCTCATGACAAACCGCCTTTCATTTCGCGCCTCCTATAAAGTAAAAAAACATCATCAGCTCTCTGTCAGGCTTTCTGTTCACGGAAATAAAGGCCTCGACAAAGGTGCCGATACTTATACTGAAATCTTAGGAAAAATAGGATATGCATATAAATTTTAACAAATCATGGAATACAGGATGGCTCATAATTATGGTCGCCGTCCTGCTGGCTGCAATGCCTTCGAAAACCGGATTTTCACAGGTCAGCGTTACAACTGTGATCACTCCTCCCTTTGACAAACCCCTCGATGAGCTGGCCAACCAAACTGTGCTTACTCTGGTGGCGGTTGATTATATGGGCAATATCTATCTCACCATGAAAATTGAAGGTGATAACGGGATAATGATCAAAACACCGGAAGGTATGCAGACAGAATATTTTGCGCTCGAAAGCAGTGTTCCGCTCACCTTAACGGGTAGCGATCTTGATGATGTTTTCAGCACCGGAAAACTTAGTTTCACGGGGATAACTGCTACGGAGGCTTATTCAACCGGACTTCCGGCCGGGAACTACAGTATCTGTTTCCGGGCCTGGAGCGCTTTTGGCGATCCTGTCTCCCCTGAGACCGGTGGATGCACAAGTTTTACTATCCTTCCACCTCCTGTCAATATTACCCTTTCAACCCAGGTCACACCTCCTTATCCCTGGTTCCTGGATGAGCTGGCGGATAAAACCATGGTGACCCTTTTTTCAACCGGAAATCAACAGGTAATGCTCAGTATGCATCTCTCCGGAAATAATGGTGTCGATATCCGCACTAAACAAGGATTTAATCCGGGTGAATATATCGATCTTACGGCCAATGTCCCTCATATTGCAACCGGTATGGACCTTTATCCTTATTTCCAGGCCGGCGCCCTCGTGTTTTCAGGAATTTCCGGTAAAGAAGTCATTAATCGCGGATTGCCGGAAGGTCGCTATAAATTATGCTTTCGGGCAATGGATACTGATGGAGAAGAACTCACTCCTCCCGAACCTTCAGGATGCAGCCAGACTTTTGAGATCAGAGATCTCGATCCTCCTTCAATAATAGGTCCGGTTTGCGGTTCTACCATCCCCTATGCCGATGTGCCCACTTTTCTTTTTAACTGGACACCCTCTCCGGGCGCACCTGCCTGGACAGAATATACACTAAAAATTGCGGAAATGCCCGATCCGGACATGAACCCTGCCGAAGCAATGGCAGGTGCCACCGATCCGGCTTTCTTCGAAGAAACAGTCCAGTCTACTTCGTTTTTCTATGGCCCCGGGCAACCCATCCTGGAAAAAGGTCAACATTACGCCTTTATGATCATCGCCTCTGATCCTGAATCTGCCACTCGATTTAAAAACAGCGGACAAAGCGAAGTTTGCTCATTTAGATTCGGCAAGGAAGGCATAGCTTTCATCGATCCAGGGCTTAACATTGCCGGAAATCTATACCTTGTCTCTCCGAATGTGTTTCCCGGTTTGCTCTTTGCCCCGGCTTCCATCTCCGGTAAAATCAAATATTTCCATCATAATATTATTGATTTGCAGGGAAACCCCCTGAAAAATACCAATCTCACCTTTACTGTACAGTACATCCTGGAAGATATCAACCAAAATAAAAAAATCCTCCTTACTTCCGGGGATATTTCTCAAAGCAACATACCACAGGAATACCTTACAATAGAACCCGGAAGGGTTTTATCCACAACCCTTACAGACGATCAAGGCCGGTTTGAGACGGTATTCCTCCTGCCTGATTCCCTGGGATTGGTTACCCGGGACCTGAATGTAAAGATCGGATATGGGGATGTTGGTGCCAGGACTTACTTCGGAAGCCTTATCCGTGTGATCCGGGTTATCGTCGAAAATCCATATATGCTGAGTCCGGAAAAAGACCTCATCGTAGAACCTAACGGTTCACTGGATAATGTTTCCCTCGTCACGTTTGCCCGCGATTATGGCATCAATGTTACCATCGATCCGGTTGTTACGGGACCGGGTATG
Source organism: Bacteroidota bacterium (assembly GCA_018831055.1). Taxonomy (NCBI): domain Bacteria; kingdom Pseudomonadati; phylum Bacteroidota; species Bacteroidota bacterium. Next base: position 10,096 of record JAHJRE010000021.1, on the reverse strand, counting down.
GAACAGTTCTTTCAGAATATGGGTGAAAATCTTGCAGGAATAAATGTATTCCTCTATCGTAGTAATTTTCAGTCGAACGGAAAGCCGGAAACCGAAGGAATACCGGATATGAACCTTGAAGCACCCTCATTCCCCTTTAAAAAGCTCGTTGCAGCCGGCATAACTGACGAAAACGGAAAATGCAACTTCAAAGCCTTGCTTAAAGCAAAAGGTCTCAACCCGGGAAGCTATTACCTCTATGCTGAATCGGATAAAAACTCTTCTATGTATTTCGAGAGCTTCCTGGTTGTAACCGGTGTTAAACAGATACTCCAGGAAAACAATATGTTTTATACCGGTGACTATCAGGTGTTTTCAGGAGGATATGAATATGAAGAATATTCTACTACTTTAAGCCTTATGCCAAAGCCTCCGAGGGTTTTTGGGAATGTTTTAAAAGGTGGACAAAGCTTGCAGCCGCTTGATGGCGCTAAGGTTGAGTTGCTAAATCTGGCACTGTTGTTTCCCATCGTGGAACAGGAAAAAATTACTGCCAACGGTGGAAAATATATGTTCAAGGATATTGTTGTTGCCGCTGATGGCTCCGGTAACCTGAAACCTATGCCCCGTGTGGTGAAAGCATCAAAGCAAGGCTATGAAGAAGATAAGGAAACCGTTCTTGACGGTGCTACCCTGAAAATGGGACAACAGGCAAAAATGCGGGATCTGGTATTGCAACTTCCCGGTATTGTAAAAGGTAAGATAACCGATGAACAGGGCGGTGGTATTTCTGCCTATGTGTATTTTGTTAACGGTGAAGGAGTCCAGGCAAATCCCATGGCCATCAATATGCAGACAAACCAGTGGTTTCCTGCCGGTTTCACACTGCGGTCACCCCTGGGATACCAGCAACTCGTTGTCGAGGGTGGTGATGCTTACTTCTCCGAATCCTATGGTATTCAGGTGATGAAAGGTGAACAAACCATGCAGCCCGATCCCATTGTCCTGAAGAAAAAACAACATCGCGTGGAAGTACTTGTCAGGGAAGGACCCCAGCCTGTCCCTGGTATGTTCTTTAATGCGGCAGCTCATCCTGTTATTCCGGAGGCAACGGTAAGGATTAAAAACCGGACAACCGATAAACAAACCGATAACCAGGGAAAAGCCAGGTTTGAGTTTGGAGGTAATCCCCAGAACGACCAGTTTACTATCGAAGTGGAAGGCCCGGAAGGTAAGTATTATCAGGACCTGTCGTATCCTGTTTTCAATGCCCAGTTTAGTAAAAATTACAACAATATTACCGTATATCTGACCAAAGCGTCCTTTGTTTCAGGATATGTTCGTTTTGAGGGCCAGCCTGTTGAGAGTGCTACCGTTAGGCTGGATCAGCAAGGCGGGAAAGTGATATCGGCTAAAACCGATGCCCAGGGTTTCTATAAACTCACCAATATTCCAATCGGAAATGGTTTTCGTTTTATAGCCTCAAAACCGGGCTATATCAGCCAGGCTGTTGATAACGTTGAGGTTCCTGCTTCCGGTAAGACTGGCCTGGATTTTGAACTGGGTAGCGATCAAACTATGGATCTTACAAGCCTTCTCGGTTTTGAGGTGGAAGTCGATACTCTGATCAAAGCAGGCACTGGAGCGAAGATAAGCGGACGCATTGTTAATATTCCTGGGAATAACCATTTTTCGCTTTCCGGTACAGATAATTCAGTGGCTTTCTTTGACCTTAGCGTGAGTCCGCACCCCAGTCAGACCGGCCCCTCCGGCAAACCGCTGATGAAACCTTCGGGGCTTCCTTTTGCCCTGACAGGTAAAAGAGAGATCCTGGTTAACAATACCTTTCCTGCCATTACGCGGACCCTGAGACTTACCGACCCCGGCCAAAACGGAAAAGGTATGATAACCGCTAAAGTTGTCCTGCTTCATGGGGATTGCTTCCTGGATAATGCAGTATCTTTTACTCAGGATTCGGTTTACCTTGCAGATGGATCGGGAAAAGCACTGAATATTAATGTTTTCAGTGCTGATGGAAGTTCTTTTTCAGGAACGGATATTCCCCTGTGTAACCGGAAAAGTGCTGATATAGGATTACAACTTTATGGGTTTGATGTTACAGGTATGAAAACCCAATCAGTGATCCGTAACCAGGAAGCCTACTTTAAGGGAGTGCTTCATACTGATCTGCAAAATACCATACCGGCCGACCTAAAGATCTTCCTGGGTGAAGTGAAGATCGATAAATTAAAGGTCCACCCTGCCTATGGCAATACATCGCGTACCTTTGATCTGGAAAAGTGGAAGCTTACTGCCGATAATTGGGGACTGAACCAAAGCGGATTGTATTTTGGGAGCGGAACCATTAAAACACATATGGTGAGCATTCCATTTACGATATTGAAAGTCATTCCGGGTCAGTCGGGACAAAAAGATAAACTGACAGGTGGGAATTTCCAGCTTGATGAAATCAGCCTCGAAAACATTACAAACGTTACCCTTAGCGGAAACAAAAGCTTTTATTACGATAACCTGACTAAACACTGGAGGTTTGTTGCATCACCTTTGCAGGGGGAAACAACCTGCGGATACATTCCCTCCTTGCTTTATATGGATCCCAACGACAGGATCAACATTAATTCCATTATCCTGGCCAGTGATGGCTCCGGAAATATTAACCTTGCAGGAAATACTGTGACTTTATCCGGGATAACTACATTCAAACCCGCTAATATTTTGATTTCCCCGAATAAACTAAGCTTTTCGGGATCACTGGATGTAAATATTCCTAAGATACCTCTGCAAAGCATTACCTTGAATTATACACGTGCAAATAATCTGGTAAGCATGAATCATACAACGTTCAATCTTGCTTTCCTGACCAATGGGGTGCAATTGAATTTGAATTCGGGTTCCAATGCGTTTTCCCAGGATGGATTCATCGCAACAGGTACCTTGTCGGAACCGCAGAAATACAGCATGAATGTTAAATTGCTGCATAAAAAGGCAAAAACAGAAATTCTGATGACCGATAATGAGTTTAATATTGATGCAGCCGGGAAACGGAAATTGACTAATACTCAGGGTGAGATGCATGTAATTAATAACCAGTGGTCGAATTTCTTGTTTTCCGGCGATCTCACCGGCACCAATGGCATGAATGGAAGGCTGGAGTTAGAGATCATCGGTGATATTGTGGCCAGTGGTCAGTCTGTACAGTTAAACAATATATCCACTCCGTTTGGAAATCTGACACTTACATATGATTTTCCGAATAAACGATTTTATGGTAATTTAACAGTCGATAATAAATTAGGAGAGTCATCGGACAAGATAGTTTCGGAAGGACTGGCGGAAGTACTCATTGATGGGGATGGCTGGTACTTTGTTGCCGGAGGTCACCTGGATGTCTCAGAAAGCCCGCTCATTAAAGGGGCTAAAATGGCGATGTTATTCGGTTCCTATCCCAATATCCATGCAACTCCTGCAATCTCCAATGTTTTTAATACCTATTCATTTCATCAGAAGGTTCCTGATCCCATTCAAAATGGTATAGAAGGTTTTTATACCGACGGGAGGATCACTTTCGGACTGCCCATCCCTGATATTGATGTTAATATGATTGTAGCCCATGGAAAATTAAAAATAAGGGTATATGCAGGAATGAATATGGGAATGAACTTTTCCGGTCCTGCTAACCATTATCATTTCGGCAGTAACTTAACCTGTGAAGCGAATGCAGAGGCTGGTGTATCGGCACTTTTTGGATGCGTGGCAGGTTCTCTTGGTCTTAAATCTACCTTCTCTATCGATGGCGACTATTATTCCAACGGCGACTGGAGCCTGACCGGAAACTGGACAAACCATATGACGGGTAAGATCAAGGTTGGTGGCGGTGTATGCTGCAAATCCGACTGCTCCTCCTGTAAATGTTGCTGCGGGGTTTGTTCCTGTAGTGCCCATTCTGAATCGGCAAGTGCCGATTTTAACCTTAAAGTGACTATTGACCGTTCCGGATTCGAAGTTTGTGCAGATACACCATTGGGTGATGCTTGTTATTAAAATGTTTGATTTGAAAAGATATAATGTTATGAAACCCACATGTTTTACAATCACAAATACAACAATTGTAAAATAATTAACATGTGAGTTCCATCATACTTATTAAAATAGATTTTGTTATGATGAAATATCCCATTTTGAAAATATCCCTGACTGTAGCCGCCCTGTTGTGGCTTACCGGTATTTATGCCCAGCAACCTGGAGAAGATGGAGCCTTTGGCGGTTCAAAAGGTGTTTATGTCTACCTGGGCCCCGAAATGGTTAGCCCTTCGAAACCCTGGAACGATATCGTGGCATACCGGGTATTTAGAACAACGGCAAATAGCGATAATTGGAAACTATTACAGGAGGTTAAAGCCCCCTCCGGTTCTGATGAATTCAGGAAACGCCTGGATAAGGCAATTAATGAAATGCCCTATCCTATAGATCGTGAAGATCTGCCGGCAGAGGTAATCTGGAACTATGTCCAGCAAACAGATAGCCTTCAGCAAGCCTGGGAATGGATTTCCTGGCTGCCCGTAAGACTCGCCCTGGGTTTGTATTACTTCGATAATACCGCTGTAAAGGAAACAATGTACCGCTATAAAATCCAATATCCGGATGCATTCAACAATGTCCTGCACGAATTTGAATATTCCCCAACCCAATTTCCTGCAATACCCGGATTCGGAAAAGTATTCTTTAAAGAGGCTTCTTATACATCTGGGGGCCTCGAACTGTCATGGGAAATGGAGAACCCGAAGCAACTTACCTGGTGCGAACTTCAGCGCAGGGAAACAATCGATGGTCCATTCAGGCCGGTTCAGGCCACCGTGACTTTTTTCCCCGAAGATGACAGGGCTTTGATATATACACTCGATCCGGGAGCAAAAGCAGATCATTTCTACGCTTATCGTATCGTTCCGGTCGACTATTTCGGTAACCGCGGAAACCATTCTGAAGAGGTTAAAACCGGAGCTTACGACTTTTTCCTGGAAGTCAATCTGCCCGATAGCATGGCTGCCACTTCTTCTTCAAATCCGCCAGGGATACTACTTTCCTGGAACATGCAAACAAATACCCTGGTTAATGCAATACGTATTTTTAGGTCAGATTCTTACGACGGCGATTACAGTGAACTTACCACCCTGAATCAGGGGTATGGCTCCTTCCTGGATGCAAATGTGGAACCCATGAAACCCTATTTCTATTACTTCCAATTGTTAGGCTATGATGGGGAGCTTTCACCGCGTTCTGCGAGGTTTACAGGTATATTCAGAGCTGATATCCCTACCTCTCCTCCACAGATTGCCCGTGCCTATGTTAACAATATGAAACCCTCCCTGGATCTTCTTCCTTCCGATGATCAAACCGGCGGTTTCCTGGTCTATAGAAGAAATCATACAGAAATGAAATGGATTTTAATTTCCGGTCTGTTACCAGTCCAAAACCCTTTTACTGTTTTTTATGATTCTGATGATAATCTTGACCCTGCCGGATTTTATGATTACGCTGTTTCAGCAGTAAGTGTTGGTAACCAGGAAAGTGAACTTTCAGAATATGTGACCATCAGACCTGGCGGAGAATTAGTTGTTCCGGCTGTTCATGCCCTGGAGTGCCAAATGAATGGAAAATTTATCATGATTACCTGGGGTATTCCGTCATCATCAAATATTCAGGGATTCCTGGTATATAGAAAATCATCCGAAACAAAGGAAAATCTTGCTGTCAATGAATTTATCCTGTTATCTGATGAATTATTGGCTGTACCGGTGAACCGTTTCAACGATACTTCCGTTGTTGCAGGAAATACATATGAATATGCAATAGAAACCGTAGACGTTTTTGGCAATAAAAGTGAAAAAGTCTCTACAACGATTGCGTTTTCATCTGAAAAAATGATTCCGGCCCCACAACTATTGGTCATACGCAAGAGCGGAGGTTTCCTTATTCAATGGTCGCCTTGTTATCCGGAAAATGTTCAAAAAGTAATCATCCAAAGAGCGGAATCAGGAAAGAAAGCTGTTACCATCGCAGACATCCCGGCTGCATCAGCCTGCGAATGGTTAGATGAAAATGTAGCCAAAGGAAAAACATTTACTTATTCACTGTGGTTTGAGCAAAGCAATGGAGATAAAGTACAAAGCAATAAAGCAACTGTAAGGCATTGATTATTAACGTAAAAAATTTGAACTTTTTCATTTTTTTGTTGTTTGATGTTAGGTAGGTGATATTTATCCCTACCTTTGTTTTCTTTATTTTCATATAGATATTTATATGATTCCATTAAATATAAGGGATGCGGTAAAGCTCAGTTCTTTGCATCATTCAGCCAGACCGGCACTCTCCTTCGTGGATGGAGAACCTTTCACCTACGGTAAGATGCTTGAGGAAATTATCCGTTTATCATTGCTACTCAAGAAAAGCGGGATACAGAAGGGCGATAAGGTTGCCATTCTCAGCAGGAATTGTCCGCAATGGGGTATTTCATACCTTGCCACTGTGTTCACGGGTGCCGTAGTCGTCCCGATCCTACCGGATTTCAACAAGGTTGAAGTTTCCAATATTCTCCGGCATTCTGAAGCAAAATTAGTTTTTGTTTCCGATTCACTTGTTCAGAATGTGGATTTTGAGAACATTGCAGGATTGGATTTTCTGTATGACATCTTTTCATTTTCTCTTATTAATAGCAAGGATAAGTCCTGGAAACAACCGGAATCAGAAAAAGATTTTACGGTAAATAGCGGGCTTGACCTGGAGTTAATCCTTGGAAATGTTCATGAGGATGACCTTGCGGCAATTATATATACATCAGGAACTACCGGTTCTTCAAAGGGTGTTATGCTTTCTCATAAGAATATCATGTCTAACGTGATTGCTTCATCTTATGTTCAAATGTTGTATCCCGAAGACCGTCTGTTGTCGCTTTTACCTTTGTCCCACACTTATGAGTGTACTATAGGTTTTATGCTCCCATTGACACACGGGTCAGCAATATATTATCTCGATGGGCCACCTGTTGCAGGTGTTCTGGTCCCTGCCTTACAAAAGATCAGACCTACCATTATCCTCAGTGTGCCACTGATCATTGAGAAAATTTACCGGGCAAAGATTGCCCCGAAGTTTAAAAAAGGTATTATGAAAAACCTTGTTAAAGTGGCTTTGTTAAGAAAGCTGTTTTACAGGATTGCCGGCCGTAAACTCATGAAAACCTTTGGCGGTAAACTTCACTTCTTTGGCATTGGTGGTGCATTGCTTGATGCTGAGGTTGAAAAATTCTTGTTTGAAGCCCGTTTCCCTTATGCAATCGGATATGGCCTTACTGAAACTGCACCCTTACTTGCAGGTGCTGATCCTAAAGAAACCCGATACCGTTCCACAGGAAAAGCTTTGGTTGGGCAACAATTGAAACTGGGTAATATAAACCCGGAAACCGGGATAGGAGAGATCCTTGCAAAAGGCGACAATGTGATGATGGGATACTACAAGGATGAAGCAATGACCCGCAAAAGCTTTACGGAAGATGGTTGGTTCCGGACCGGAGACCTCGCTTACGTCGACGAAAAAGGATATTTCTTTATTAGGGGCAGAAGCAAAAATGTAATCCTTGGATCAAGCGGGGAAAATATCTATCCTGAAGATATCGAATCTGTCATTAACCGTCATCACCTGGTACTCGAATCAGTTGTTTATGAACTGAAAGGTAAACTGGTGGCAAAAATCCACCTGAACTACGAAGAAGTGGAAAATACATACAACAAACTGAAACTTTCAGCACAAACAATGCAACAGGATGTTAAAAGCTATATCCAGGATGTGCTGGAAGAAATAAAAAGAAATGTTAACAGTGAAGTAAATAAATTGTCAAGGCTTAACCTGGTTATTGAACAACCAATTCCTTTTGACAAAACCCCCACCATGAAAATCAAAAAATACCTCTATACTTCCTGAGTGGTTGCGATATCAGGGTAATTTCCTCATCCTTTCTACCGGTATGCTCCGGTCGAACATATACCTGTAAGTGTGGTGTATTTTATAAATTTTCCCGCCTATTTGTTCTACATTTTTAATCATCGTAGGGTTAAAATCCCCTATCCAGTTCATTTCCAGGTCAGTATAATGAAAGCCGGGTTTAAAGGCTTCCTTTTCAAAGGCTAATACCAGGCCGGCTTCTACTCCTTTTCCCTGAAATCTGGGTATAACCCCAAAGATCTTGCCCATGATCCGCGTAACTTTTTTCCGGACTTTCAGCAGGTATAAAAGTCTTAATTTGTTGATAAGGTGAAATTTCCCGTGAAATTTTTTCAGGATTTGTGAAATATCGGGGAGCATAATGAAAAAGGCTATCGGTTCTCCCTGATGATAGCCAAAATAAATGAGCCGTTCATCGGCAATGGGCTTAATTTCTTTCATCAGGGCCATGGCCTGGAATTTTTTCATTTTGCTTACCCCGGGAAACCTCCCCCAGGCCTGATTATATATTTCCAGGAAATCATTTGCATACTTTTCAAAGTTATTTTTCCGGATCATTTCAAAGGAATAATCAGGATTCGACAGGATTCTCCTGCCTTTTTCAATCACAATATCGGCCATTCCCTCCGGTTCAATTTTCCGGTGATAGGTAAACTGCCTGAAGTATAACTCAAATCCGTAATCTTCAAAAAATCTTTGATAATATGGGTAATTATAGGGCATATTGTATAAAGGCTCTGTAAATCCTTCAACAAGACAACCCCAGAACGTGTCGCGCTCACCGAAGTTTACAGGTCCGTCCATTGCTTCCATCCCATGAGAACCCAGCCAATTTTTACAGGCATCAAATAGCATTTCTGCCGCTTCCTTGTCGTTGATGCAGTCGAAAAATCCCATTCCGCCTGTAGGATGCTTTTGCTTGAAAGAATTGTCATCATAAAATGCCGCTACCCTGCCTGCTACTACTCCGTTCCTGTCTTCCAATATCCACCGGATGGCATTGCCTTTTCGGAACTTTTTGTTAAACCCCGGATCAAATATCTTCTCAATGTCACTGTCAATTGGCCTTGACCATTGTCTGTCAGACTTGTACAAACTCACAGGTAGCTTTAAAAATGCCTTCCTGCTGGTTTTATCGTTTACTTCTGTAAGTCTGTACGGACCTCTTCTCTCCATTTTATTGCGCTTTTCAGTAAAATTAATAAATCATACGGAATTAAACTCCTTTATCGTGAAGAAGATGTAATTTTGTAATGAGACCCTAATTTATGAGAATTGCGAAAATTCAGCTAAATCACCAGCACTTCGAACTCCATCCCTACCGTGCCGTATATTGGGTTGAAGAAGATACGTTATTAATAGCCGACTTAAAGGTTGTTGAAAAAGAACCGAATAAAAAGCTTTCTTCCGTTTCCATTCAGGCAATAGAGAGAAAATATTCCAGGCTATATGAGCTTACTGCCTATTTTCATCCCAGAGCTGTCTGTTTTCTGGGGGAAGCCGCATGCCAGGATCATAATTTTGAATGGGTCAGATTGCAGATTTACAGGAAAAAGTTTCCCGATACAGAAATGGTGGTGATTAATGATAGTCGAATTGCAGATGAAAAACTCAACGGCATCTCTCTTATGCAGAGCCTCCTTATTGAACCATTTTTTATTTCTCATAAACCCATGCCAACCCTTAACGGCACGGTGAATATTTGCGGATATACCAATCCGGGATTTAAAGTGAATAGCAAAAATGCAGTATTCAGGAAAAGAGCTTGTTTTCTTTCTTCCCTAAACCGATTGACCCTTCCTGCATTTGATACTTGTGCATCCTTGAATTTTATCACCCCTGCCGATAATGATACTGTTTACACTATCCTTGAACAAAATGTGAGAAAATACAGGAAATCATGACGCAGGGACTGGGATTCTGGTTACTGGGATACTGGATACTGGGATTCTGGATACTGGGATTCTGGGATACTGGGATTCTGGGATACTGGGTTACTGGGATACTGGGTTACTGGGTTACTGGGGCCCTGGGATTCTGGGTTACTAAGTACTTGCTCTCTACTTCTTTACGCTTACCCCCCCCAGCCCCCAGCCCCCCAGCC
>JAHJRE010000020.1 GCA_018831055.1 Bacteroidota bacterium | reverse complement strand
TATTTCTTCTTTTAAAATTTGGTGTATCCTTACTTCGTCATGGTATTTATCTTCGAGAACTTTTCCCAGGAGAAGATTAACTTTAATTTTTGATTGCCTGTACCGTTCAAGGAATCCCACCGCGTTAACCTTATCGTGCCATTCGCCAAGAATGGTGCCCAGTTCATTGAGCCTGTCCCTGCTAATGTTTAAATACTCATCAACCTCAATAGCTCCGCTGAGCATGTTATTCAAATAGCCAATGTTTTTCAGATGCCTTCGTATGTTATGGAAACGGATTTTTTCATTAAAATCATAGAAGAGATAACGAATTGATTTGACGTGGGCTTCCACCATTCGGTTGGCGCAGACGATCACCGACCTTTCCCTGACATGCTTCAGCCTGTTTCGGAGGATGTCATCCAGGCTGTTCAAAAAAAACGGATTGTACTCAAGAGATACATTCAGATATTTCTTTTGGGCCTTTCTTTCCTGTCTTTCAAGGTATATCTGGTATTCTGGAAATGAGGTGCTCAGGAGTTGTTCGTAATCATTCAGCAATTGCCGGTGCACCTGTATATCCCGCACCCGGCCCGAAGTATTATATAGCACCTTGAATTGCCGGAGGATAAAGGATGCATCTATCCTTCCCTTGCTGAGAGTTTCGGCAAATCGTATGATTACTCGTATCCTTTTAAAGCTGGTCCGCAGATCATGAATGGCTTCAATATTATCCGCCTGCCTGGAATGTTCGAGGTTTTCCAGAACAATCTTTCTGTGTTTATCGAAATACGGGTAAATATATTTGTCCATCCTGATATTACAACGCTGGTGTTTTTTCAATGTTCAACAACGGACATATACTGTCCGTTTTTCAGACGAAAGTTACTAAAAAAATTAAACTCCTGGCAACTCTTTATACTGATTTGCAGGCATTTTGTTTCCTTAGCAGGAAAATTGATAACTTTAGCCCAAAATCGGAAAAGATGATGGTAAAGTGGTTTATTGGTCATTTACGTAAGGAATACTTACGCTCTCCAAACCTTGGGAAAAATACCGGAGTAAGTATCCTCATTGGTTTCTTTATTTTTATTTTGATTGTTTACATGCTTGCCCTGGGATTGTTTCTAAATGAGATTTTTTTGAAGCTTTACCCCAACAGTAACCCGGTGTTTGTTTTTAACGGGATATTGTTTTATTATCTTATGGCGGACTTAATGATAAGGTATTTCATACAGGGTTTGCCCAAAATGAAAGTAGAGGCTTATTTGCATCTGCCCATAAGAAAGAGTTCGATAATTCATTTTATGGTTTTGCGAACCTTGCTTGGGTTTTTTAATTTCCTTCCATTGTTTGTTTTGATACCTTTTGTGATTAATTCTGTATCGGTTCATTTTGGCGGAGTTCAGGCTACAATATGGTTTTTTTCGATTATTATCATGGTACTGGGGAATAATTTTATGGCAACCTATCTGAAGAGAGCCATTGGATCAAAACCCGGAATTGTAGGTATAGCCAGCCTGATACTGATAACACTGGCGCTTCTTGATTACTTCGGGTTGATCAATATAGGTTCTCTGTCTGCTGCTTTTTTCGGGTTATTTCTCGTCCATTCCTGGACTGTAATTATTGCGTTGCTTTGGCTGTTTACAGGATATTGCCTGCATTACCATTTTCTAAAAAAAAGACTTTATCCGGAGGAGGTCATAACCCGGAAGACCGAACGGGTTGATGGAATTTCGAGGATACAATACTTTAAGAGCCTGGGGTATTTTGGTACTATGCTGGCTCTTGATCTGAAAATGATTTGGAGAAATAAGAGAACCCGAACCATTGTATATATGTTGCCCATCTTCCTGTTGTATGGTTTCTTTTTCTACCCGCAGGAAGAATACCGGAGTCTGAACGGTATGCTCATCTTTGTCGGGGTTTTCATGACAGGAGGGATGATGCTTAATTACGATAATTATGCCCTGGCTTATGAGAGCAATCATTTCGACGGGCTTCTTGCCAACCGGGTTGATTTCAGACAATATTTCAGGATGAAATATATCAATTCCCTGTTGATTGCATCTTTTTGTTATGTGCTCACCATCCCTTATGTGTTTTATGGTACGCATATTCTGCTCATCAACACAGCAGCCTTCTTTTATAACATTGGCATACTTTCGTTTGTTTTGTTGTACATGTCGACATATAACCGTAAACGAATGGATATGTCGAGGGGTTCAGCCTTCAACTATCAGGGCATAGGGGCTTCCAACTGGCTGGCAATGATTCCTGCGTTCCTTTTACCGGTATTGGTTTATCTGCCATTTTCCCTGGCAAACAGACCTTACCTGGGGATAGCATTCATCGGACTGGTTGGGATAGTAGGTTTGCTATTTTACCGTTCTTTCCTGAATGTTGTATATGAGAAGTTCAGGAAGCAACGGTACAGTATAGCTGAAGGATTCAGGGAAAAGTAATCAACAGATTTTAAGAATATGATAGAAGTAAAAAATCTTAGCAAGCAATACGCCGGTACAGTAGTGCTGGATATTCCCGAAATGGAAATAAAGAAAGGTGAAAGTTTCGGTCTGGTAGGTAATAACGGGGCGGGGAAGACTACTTTTTTCCGGTTGATACTTGACCTGATCAGGGCAAATACCGGATCGGTGACTAGTAATGGGTTGGAAGTCAGTGCCAGCGTGGAATGGAAGAATTACACAGGATCCTACCTTGATGAAGGATTCCTGATCGATTTTCTGACTCCGGAAGAGTATTTTGAATTCCTGGCTGATATAAATGGACTTTCATCAGGTGACCTTCAGGATTTTTATTTGCGTTTTGGAGACTTTTTCAACCAGGAAGTGCTTGGGAAAAACAAATACATTCGCGATTTATCAGCCGGGAATCAGCAAAAGGTTGGAATTGCAGCATCTATGATTGCTGATCCCAAGGTACTCATACTGGATGAGCCGTTTAACAGTTTGGATCCCAGCACACAAATCCGTCTTGTCAGGATGCTTAACGAGTTTCAACAGGAAAAGCAAATCACCATGCTGATTTCCAGTCACGATCTCAATCATATTTCTGAAGTATGTCAGCGTATCGTCATCCTGGAAAGAGGGAAGGTGGTTCACGATTTACAAAAAAGTCCGACCACCCTGATTGAACTTGAGAAGTATTTTGCTGTTTAGTATCATAGTAATTCCATTTCATGAAGAGATTTCCTGCTTTATTGCTTTATGCTTTTCTTTTATTACCCTTCCTGGGCAGGTCACAGGAATACACTGTAAAAGGAAAGGTTTTTGATTCAGGGACCGGTCAACCTCTTGCTTTTGTCAATATTCTGATGAATGATGGTCAGCAAGGTGGAACATCTGACATTGACGGGGCTTTTGATCTGAAATCCTTTGAACCTATTGAAGTCCTGAAATTTAGTTATGTTGGATATTACCCTCAAACATGGTATGCAGAAGGGGGAAGAACCGATAAGCTTCGTATTGGATTGGAGCGCTTATCGGTGGAACTTCATGAAGTGCAGATATTTCCGGGAATTAATCCGGCTCACCGGATCATTAACAACGTGATTGACAACCGTGATAAGAACGATCCTGAAAAATTGAAGTCGTTTTCGTATACTTCCTACGATAAAATGATCTTCACTATTGAAAAGGCTGACAGTCTTCGGCAAATCGACACAACCTCACTGGATGACGGAGGGAAGGAGCTGGTTGATTTTATAAGCGATAAGAATATCTTTATCATGGAAACCGTTTCGGAGCGAAAATTTCTTCATCCCGACCGGAATTATGAGAATGTAATTGCGACAAAAGTTTCAGGATTCAAGGATCCCATTTTCGTCTTCCTGATTTCACAGATACAGTCCACCTCGTTTTATAACGAAATGATCCGTATCGCGAATATGAATTACGTAAATCCAATAAGCAAGGGAAGTACTAAGAAATACTACTTTCAGATTGAAGACACAACGTATTCAGGAATAAACGACACTGTCTTTATCATTTCCTTCAGGCCATTGTTGAATACCAATTTTGACGGACTGAAGGGGGTTTTAATGATCAACACCAATGGTTGGGCCATTCAGAATGTCCGTGCGGAGCCTGCTACCATGGGAGGAGGGTTTAATCTGCGTGTACAGCAGCTTTATGAACACATTAACGGAGAACAATGGTTTCCTGTACAGTTGAATACAGATGTGATCTTCCGGAATATCCAGGCTAGCGTTGATAGCAATTCTTTTGGATTGGTAGGAATAGGCAAGAGTTATATTCGTGATATTGAGCTGAATCCGGATATAATCCGGCGTCAGTTAGGGGTTTTGGGTGTGGATGTTGATCCGAACGCAACTTCCAGAAAGGAAGATTTCTGGGCCGGTTACCGGGTTGATTCACTATCGGAAATGGATCTGAGGACATATGAGTTTATCGACAGTATTGGAAAAGAAGCGCAGTTCGATAGGCTTGCTAAATCGCTGGAAACCATTGTAAAGGGAAGCATCCCCTGGAAGATTTTCGATATCCGTTTGGATAAGATTTTCCGGTACAATCCTTATGAGGGAGTATATCTGGGACTTGGGGCCTCAACCAACGAGAAGCTTTCGCGTTTTTTCAGCATTGGCGGTTACTGGGGCTACGGTTTCAAGGATGAAAGGGCAAAATACGGAGGCACATTGGATCTCAACCTCTACCGGCAGCGCAATGTCAAACTCAGACTGGATTATTTCAACGACGTTGTGGAAAGCGGTGGTGTGAGTTTTTTTGATGACCGGTCCGGTCTGCTTCGTCCCGACAATTTCAGACAATTCCTGATCAAAAGGAAGAATATTACCGAGTCTTATGAGGCGTCGTTGTCGTTCAGGACGTTAAACCATTTTAATTGGTTTGTTGGCTTGAACCGCTATACCAAGCAGGCAGCGGGAGATTATGAGTATGGAGTTTCGTCTCAAGGAACAGCCCTTTTCCTGGAAAATTACCGTTTTACCGACCTCACACTTGGCATGCGTTTTGCTTTCAGGGAAAAGATAATACAAACTCCAAGGGCAGCTATTTCATTAGGGACTGACTATCCTGTTCTTTGGGTGCAGTATACACGGGGATTCAACGACTTCCTGGAAGGGGGTTTCGAGTACAACAGGGTGGATGTAAAAGTAGAGAAATCGTTTTACACTAAATACCTGGGAGAGACAAGTCTTCAACTCCGGGCCGGGTATATCGACGGCAACCTTCCTGAGTGTAACCTATACAATGGCAACGGCAGCTTTCGAACCTTTACGATATTTGCGGAAAACAGTTTTGCCACCATGCGTATGAATGAGTTCCTTTCGAACCGCTATGCAGCCCTTTACTTTACACATGATTTCGGGAACCTCTTAATCCGCACGGAGAAATTTGCCCCGGAATTTGCTGTTTTGACAAATATTGCTTTCGGTAACCTGAATAATCAGGCAAATCATTTCAATATAACCTATAATACCATGGAACTGGGTTATTATGAATCCGGATTCCTGATAAACAACCTTCTGAATTTAAGGCTATATACTGTTGGTGTTGGCGGTTTCTACCGTTGGGGGCCGTATTCGTTTAAAAAGTCGTTTGAGAATATGGCATTCAAGATCAGCTTTGTATTTCCATTTCAGCAATTCTCTAGCCGTTGATAGTCAGGAATATAGTAACATAAAGCATTCCGGCGAGGATGGCGAAAGAAACAAGGCTTGCTGCAAAGTCACGGTCGAGTTTTTCCATGGAAGCGAATGTAAGCGTGTTAAATCCTATAGGAGCGGAAGCACCCAGAATAACGACTGTGCGGGTAAGCCCCTCCAGTGTCAGCAGTTCTGCGAAGAAATAACCGATCAGGAAACCAATACCCATGCGTATCCCAATAGCAGCCATTGCCTGCCATGGCCTGACAAGCCGTGGCGAAAAGTAAATACCCAGTGCCAGCATGATCAATGGGACGGTCATTTCACCAAGGATATCGCATGTTTCGGCAAGAATCAAGGGTAGCTTATATCCCAGAAGGTTTAAGGTTATTGAGATGATAATGGACCATCCGGGAGGGGCAAACAGCAGTTTGCGAAGAAGAACCCGGCGGTTTTGGCCGTTCTCACCATAACGGCAGGCAATATAATAAACCCAGGAAAAAGCCAGTAACCCGTTAACAAAATCAAAGATTAAAATGCGAGCCATGCCTTCATCACCGTATGTCGCATAAATAAAAGGAAACAAAAACCCATTGTTAAGGATCATGGTTCCCACAATAAAGGTCCCGGCGGTTTTCCCGGGAAGCTTCATAATCTTTGTGGCCGCAAGGGAGATCAGGTACATGGCAATAATCAGAATTACAGTGATCATTGGAAGGTACGCGAACCTGAGATCAAGCTTAATGTTCAGGAAAGAATCGAAAATAAGAGCCGGAAGGGTCAGGTAGAACACCATCATAAGCAGGAAATCCCCGTGCTCCCTCCGGAAGATGTTCAGTTTCTTCAGAAGGAAGCCGGCTATTGCAATCAATATTACGGGGCCAACGTTGGTCAGGACTTCCATTTTCCGGGGTTTGGGCAAAAGTATAAAAAAGCAGGAAGCCCGGACCGCCGTTTATGGATTATTCCAATGAAGAAGTATATTCCGGGGAGAATTCCAGTACACAGGTCTTTTCCGGTGATTCGAAGATGCCTTTTACAATGACTTTCCCATCTTTTCTGAACAAACGAAATGTTGTCCCCTCCATGTCTTCATAAACATTAGGGAATAGCCATTGATCAAGAATTTTTCCATCAAAATCAAGTTCCTGCAGAAAAATCATGTCACCGTCTTTAAGTATATGCCAGATGATCTGATCGTCTGCGAATATGTCCAATGTTGTTTTTTGTAAATGATCAACCTGGAATTTGATATAATCCAGGGGGGCTTTTTCAGGATCAGGCGGATTTTCCGGGGACTTTACTTCATATAGCTTAATTGAATATTCTGGCTGATCTTCGTAAATATTTGTATAGCCCCTCATATCACCACTGTGGGTGTTCACGATCCAATAAACATCATCCGATTGGCGGATCAATGGGGTTGCCAGAGTGTAACCCAGGCGGTTTTGAATTTCAAAGGAGGTAAGAGAACCGAAATAACGGATAAAGTTCCCATGAATATCATAAATAGCCAGCAAGGGTGCATTGTCATAAAAGCTTTCCAGGAAGGGATTTTCCCTGGTGTTATTCCAGTTAAGGCTTTCTGATCCGGAAACCGGCCAGCCCTTGCTGACGGAAAGAAACATCAGCTTGCCGTTGTTCGAAAAGAAGGTTGTTGTATGGCTGGCAACCAACGTTGTATCCGGGGCTGCAGGCAATGTTAACACCCGTTCTACCTTCCCGCTTTCAATATTTTTGTATAGATAAGCTTGCTGGTTAAAACAGGCAATGTGTTCCGCTTCTCTGTTTTCCCAGTAAATCTTTGGTAAAGAAGCGGATATGATCAATGTGTCGTTTACAATAACATTGGAAAAGAACATCGGATTGATGATGTTCATTTGCTTGAAAAACATGAAAAGGGTATCACCAATACCCGGTCCCAGAAACATCTTGTCTTCTTCCGGACCCGGTCCGACAGCACTGATAAGCCTCGCTTCCGGTTCAATCAACTCATAAACGACAGCTTCAAACGACAAATCATCGATGTAGGATAAATACCGGAGATCTGCGCTGAAACCCGGGAGAGCAGGTTTGGCAATCGGATGCTCATCATTTTCTTTAAGGGTAATAATGGAAGACGGACGGAGAATTTTACCTTTCAACATTTCAAAGCTTATTTCCGGAGCTTCGTGATCAATTTGTTCCGGTGTTTTTTTCGGAACCATGGCCTGGTGATTTTTAGCATCAATCATTGAACGGATGAATTCCTCATCCATGGTCAAGCCCAGGGAGGACTTGGAGATAATCAATATTCCGTGAATTCTGTCGAATTTTACAAGATAGGGTACCTGCAGGAATGGTGTGGACATGTAAAAGTTATCAAGGAAGGAATTTTCAGTGCATGCCAGAATATAGTCGGCTATGAAGTGTCT
>JAHJRE010000019.1 GCA_018831055.1 Bacteroidota bacterium | reverse complement strand
TGGCAGGAATAACTGCGATATCTTCCTTTTCAAGTGTATATACCGTTATACTAGCCGTTAGTCCGGGCATTAATTTAAGATCGGGGTTTGGAGCCTCCACCACAACACTGTAAGTAACCACATTAGCATTAATATGGGGTTCGAGACGGACTTGCGTTATCGTTCCGGCAAATTCATCGTCAGGAAAAGCATCCACGGTAAATGAAACCCTCTGGCCTTCCTTAACCTGACCAATATCAGCCTCATCCACGTCTGCCAGTACCTGCATACGTGTCAGGTCATTGGCAATAGTAAAAAGGGTAGGCGTATTGAAGCTGGCGGCAACGGTTTGTCCTTCATCAACAGCCCTTGAAAGCACCACCCCGTCAATAGGGGAATAGATGGAGGCATAATCGAGGTTAGCCTGGGCGCGGATCAGTTCGGCTTTGTACCGGTCGACATTGGCCTGAGCATTTACGTATGCATAAAAAGCATTTTCATAATCCGCATCACTGATGGTTTTCTTTTCATAAAGCTGTTTGAACCTGGCATGGTTCTTCTTCTGAAAGTCCAGGTCATTCTCTGCCGACGCCAACCCTGCTTTCACCTCGGCAACCTGAGCCTGCAAAAGGCTTTTATCGAGTTCGGCGAGTAGCTGGCCTTTGCTTACGACGGAATTATAATCCACACAGATTTTTTGGATCACACCCGAGACCTGTGTACCCACTTCAACCTGTGTAATAGGCTCCAGGGTCCCGGTGGCCGTAATGGTACCGGATATAACTCCCTTTGTAACCGTAACAGTCTCAATGCTGACCCCGGTTCCGGGCTTTGTTCCCAATAGCAGCCAGGAAACAGCCACTGCAAGAAGGATAATGATCGCGGTGATAATAAGTTTCTTTCTTGTCTTCATGATTTTCAAAATTTAATAATCGTTTATAATTGTATTTCTTTACCCTGATAAAAATCCAGGAGTTTATAGTTCAGTATGGCACTGTATTTTGCCTGTAAATATTCCTGTTGGGCCAGGAGGTATTTATTTTTCTCGGTGATCAGATCAACCGTGTTCTTCAGTCCCAGGCTGTATTGCTCTTCTGTTAGCTTATAGCTGAGTTCGGAAGCATTTAGTTGCTCACCGGCAGCCTCGAAACGGCTACGGGAGGTGACAGCGTCCAGGTAAGCCTGCTCAACGGATTCCAGTAGGTCTTTCCTCGTATTTTCAAGGTTCAGCCGGCTCTGATCAATGTTGATCCTGGCTAATTCCTTCACGGTCTTGTTTGTCCGGTTCGAGAAAATCGGTATATTCAGCTTCAGTCCTATATATTCATTCAACCCATGATCAAGCTGCAGGCTGTATGAATCCGTGGAGATGGTGTTATATCCTGTACCGATGCTTGCACTCATAGATAAACTCGGAAGGAAATTCGCACCGGATTTACGGTATTCAAGATCTGCTATATCGATACCTAAATCACCGGATTTCACTTCAGGCATTATCTGCAGGGCCTGTGAATACACTTCGGTTTTACCGGGAATGGCCTTTTGTACTTGTTCATCCGGTACTTCAGGAAAATCAAGTTTCAATTCCTGGTCAATACCCAGTTCAAGCAACTGTTTTAATTGAAGCACAAACCTGCTGAATTCATTCTCAGCTACTGTAAGCGAGTATCGGTCGGTGATATATTGCGAGCGTATCTGAGCAAAATCCGCTTCCGCTATTGAGCCTGCCTCATAATGGTTTTTGGCCCATTCCAGTTGGACTTCGGATCCTTCAAGGGTTTGCTGTGCCTGTTTGACTGATTCATTAGCATACAGAATAGCCAGGTATGCCTGAGTAACGGCAATTTCAATATTATTCTGTGTAACCTGCACAGCCAGTTCCGACGATTGTAGTGAAAGCTCTTTCTGACTGATATTATTATTGATCCTGAAACCATTAAACAAGATCACATCAGTTCCTAAGGAATAATTGCCATAGTGATAATCCTGGTTTTCATAATTCCCGGAAAGGGGATTCAAAGTTTTATCCGAAGTAAACGACTGTGTTGCCTGGGCACTCAATCCGGGCAGCCTTTCTGCCTTTGCCTGTTTAAAATAGGCTTCGTTTTCCTGTATCCCCAACCTTGCTTGCTGTACCTGGATATTGTTTTCCCTGGCATAATCAATACAGCGGTTAAGACTCCAGGAACCGGAAAGATCCTGTGCTGTCAGGATCATGGTCAAATTGATTGTAATTAAGGTTAAAAAAAGTATTCTTTTCATCTTTTGAAGTGTTTTTTGCTTCAAAAGTATTATGGCAGGAAGGCCCCGGAAAGTTTAATCGACGTTCGGGGAAAAAACCGGGAAGAAGAGGAGGGATTTGATGATGAAGGGGGCTGGGGGGCTGGGGGCTGGGGGGCTGGGTTCAAGGCACAGGGTACCCAGTACCCAGCACCCAGCACCCTTATTCCATTTCACTTAATATAATCAAAGTACAAATGCTTCACCGTTTCTCCTTTATTGATGATCTGTTTGAGTGAATCCACACCGATCTGAAGGTGTTCCAGTACATAATTGGTGGTAACATCCTGGTCGCTTTTATCGGTTTTAACTCCGGTACTGATCATAGGCTGGTCGGTGACGAGGAGCAGAGCGCCGGTTGGGATCTTGTTGGCAAAGCCAACCATGAAGATGGTGGCTGTTTCCAGGTCGATGGCCATGGCACGGGTACGGCGAAGGTATTTCTTGAATTTGTCGTCGTATTCCCAGACACGGCGGTTGGTGGTATAAACAGTGCCTGTCCAGTAATCTTTGCCATGATCACGGATGGTGGTTGAGATAGCCTTTTGCATATTAAACGCGGGGAGGGCCGGGACTTCAATCGGGAAGTAATCGTTAGAGGTACCTTCGCCACGAATGGCAGCAATGGGGAGGATAAGGTCGCCAAGCTGGTTTTTCTTTTTCAGCCCGCCGCATTTGCCCAGGAAGAGGCAGGCTTTGGGTGATACTGCTCCCAGGAGGTCCATGATGGTTGCAGCATTGGCGCTGCCCATGCCAAACTTGATCATGGTGATGTTATCGGCGGTTGCGCTGGGCATAGGACGCTTCTCTCCAACAATTTCCACCTTGTGAAGCCTGGCAAAATGCTCCAGGTAATCCATGAAGTTGGTCAACAGGATATACTCCCCGAACGATTCAAGCGGCATACCGGTATAGCGCGGCAACCAGTTCTCGATGATCTCTTGTTTTGTTTTCAAATTATAGGGTTATATGGTTATAGGGTTATATGGCTAATTTAGTTCCCAGCAATCCAGAACCCTTGTTCCTTGCAACCTGCAACCATCTCCCCGTACCCCAGTCCCCAGCTCCCAGTCCCCAGCCCCCTGTAACCTGTTCCTTGCAACCTGTCAACCAGCTCCCAGTCCCCAGTCCCCCAGTTCCCACTTCCCAGTTCCCTTTCCCCACAAAAGTAACAAAACCCTACTTCTTTTCAAAGCCAAACGCCTGCATCATCTTGTCGAACAGGGCGGTATTTTCGTAGATTCCGCGGAAAAGGTCTGATTGAGGACCGTAAGCAAATACCGGTACCATAACGCCGGTGTGGTTATCTGTGGTAAATCCCCCTTCTACCATTCCTGTTGTAAAGTCGCCACCGTTAAGGCCCATACCACCGGTTTCATGGTCGGCAGTGACAATTACGAGGGTATTTCCGTCTTTTTCGGCAAAATCAAGAGCGATACCAACTGCCTTGTCGAAATCAAGCATCTCATCAACAATATATTGAGCATCGTTGGCATGTCCGCCCCAATCGATCTGGGAACCTTCAATCATCAGGAAGAATCCGTTCGCATCCTGGTTTAGTAATTCAATAGCTTTAGCCGAAGACAGAGGGAGCATATCACCACGGCCCTCGGAAAACTTCGGAGGAGCTTCCTCATAAAGCAACCCGGCCAGTTTGCCTTCGGTAACGGTAGGTATGAGTTCCTGTTTGTATACCATGGTATATCCTTTTTCCAGGAGGGTATTGGTCAGATCAACGCTGTCTTTTCTCTCCTTGAAATGCTTTAATCCGCCACCGATGAATACTTCTATGTCGTTGTTTACAATGTCTCCGGCAATCTCCTCATACATATGCCGGCTCTTTTGATGTGCGGAGAAAGAAGCCGGTGTAGCGTGGGTAATGGTGCTTGTAGCAACCAGTCCGGTGGCTTTGTCGGCATCTTCAGCATATTCCAGGATAGACTTAACAGGGACAGTATCGGTATTCACTCCGATAGCACCGTTGTATGTTTTTACCCCCACCGCTATGGCTGTACCACCGGCACCTGAGTCGGTAATGTAGTCGCTTGCCGATTGAGTCCTGGAAAAACCAATATCGTTAAAACGTTCAATGTTTAGTTTCCCCTTATTGGCTGTGATCCCTGCGAAAACCTGAGAGGTACCCATACCGTCACCAATCAGGAGGATAATATTTTTGGCAGGTTTTTCCTGTTTTTGAGTTGTTTGCGAGTGCTGTTGACATCCTGCAAAAAAGACACCAATCAACAGGACGAAAAATAAAGTCTTTTTCATTGTAAAAATATTTTGTTGTTTTTGTAAGGTTTCACAGATTATTTCGACAAAATTAACAAATGCTTATCGAACTAAACAGGATTAATCTTGTTGAGTTCAAAAGAGTCATTAAAATTAATATTCTGTTAATAATAAAACTGAAAAACTATGTATAGAAATATCCTTACTATTTTATTTGCGGTAATGGTTTCATCGGTTTTCTCGCAGGTACCGAAAAAAATCGTTGTCGAACATTTTACCAATACCCGTTGTGGGGTATGCGCCAGTAAGAATCCTGGCTTATATGAAAACCTGAATAACAATCCGGATGTTTTGCACCTTGCCATACATCCCGGTTCACCTTACCAGAATTGCTGGTTGCATTTGCATAATCCCGGGGAGAATGACGGAAGAACTAATTATTACGGCATTTACGGGGCAACGCCCAGGCTGGTAATACAAGGGGAAGCCAAATCTGCCGGTATCAATTTCAGTGATCCTGCACTTTTTAGTCCCTACGAATCCCAGACCAGCCCATACTCCCTGTACACAAGCGAAACCCGTTTGGGAGGAGACAGTGTGAGGGTGGATGTAACTGTAAAAGCTGTAGCAGCACATAGCTTATCAAATGCAAAAATCTTTTTAGCATATGCCGAAGAGATACTTCCTTTTGCGGCTCCCAATGGAGAAACCCAGCATCACGATGTTTTCAGGAAGGCTTTTACACCGGTTGAAGGTATGATGATCGACCTGCCGGCAAATGGGGATTCGGTAATTATTTCTTTAAGCATTGCAATAGATACAGAATGGAATATGGACCAAATGTATGCACTTGCCATTCTCCAGGATGCCGTTACGAAAGAAGTACTGCAGGCAGGAAAAACAGATATGGTGAACAATATTGCAGGTATTTTCAGCAATAACGTTGAGGAAATAAGACTTGGGGTCTATCCCAATCCGGCCAGGGAGAGTATTACTGTTGGCGAGGTAAGCGGAATGGTGGAGATCATTGGAATAGACGGGAAAACTGCACTGGTTCAACGATTTGATGAAAAGGCAGCCGACCGCCGCATCGATATTTCCATACTTCCTGAAGGAGTATATATTGTCAGAAATGGAATTAAAGTTTCGAGGCTTTCGATAACAAGGTAACAGTGCTCATCGATAAAGGAACTTGTGCATTACGGGGTTTCCTTTTAGATAAATTTCATTCTTGATTTTAATTTTTCGCGCAGAAATATTTTTTTTCGCGCAGAGGTGCAGAGGATTATATTGTTTAAACAGAAAATTTGTGCGACCGCAGAGAGGTGGAATTATTTCGGGAAAAGCCCTTTGTTTCTCTTTCTTACTCTGCGCCTCTGCGCGAAAAAAACTGTCCATTCTCACCACTCTCATCCCCTGCGCCTCTGCGCGAAAAAACTCTGCGCGAAGCATAAATCATTCAATAACTACTTCATCGCAGAAAAATCCACGATTTCCCTTCCTGGAGGAATGAGGCTATGATTTAGCTTATCGTTTGTATCTTTCCGGATGGAAGGGTTTCCATCATACGGGATGGAGATGAGAGCCTTAATCATCTTAAAGCTTTTATTACTCTTCAAATTTTCAGTTTGCTTTAGCCGGGAAGTTCATCACTATTCCTGAATTAAAAAATATTTTGTAAAAAATTAGGTTTATAGAATAAACTAATTTATATTTGCAAAGTTATTTATAAATTAGTTATTATGAAAGAAAACATTAACAGCGGTACCCTTATTGCCGGGGCAATGTTCATCGGCATGGGGATTGGTTACCTGACCGGGTATTTTATCCCGGGAATGTTCCTGGGAATGGGAACCGGATTCGTTTTGAACGCAATCATAAGAATGAATAAAAAACAAAACAAGATGAGCCATGAATGAGACATTTGACGAAAAAGCCGGCCTGAAGGTCATAATCGAGACCATCGAAAATGCAAAGAACAATATCCGCGACAACGGATTCTTTTATTTGTTATGGGGCTGGCTGGTATTAATTGCCAGTTTGCTGCATTATTTCCTGCAAAACTATACCGGTTTCAGGTATTTTTTTATCGGATGGCCGGTGCTCATGATTTCAGGAATGATCGTTTCCATTGTTTATGGTATCCGGTTGGGTAAAAGAGCCATGGTCAGGACCTACCTGGATTCCATGCTTATCTATCTCTGGTGGTCATTCACGTTTACCCTCATTTTATTACTGTTTATGACTTTTTACGGATTTATTTCTTTCGAAGTGATGAACCCGTTGATTGTCATATTGTTCAGCATGTGTACCTTTGTTTCGGGAGGGATCATGCGGTTTCGGCCACTAATCATTGGCGGGTTGATGGGATGGATACTTGGAGGGGCTGCGTTTTTTGTTGAACGCGACTCCCAGTTGCTGTTAACGGCACTGGCCATAGTGATCGCTTATCTGATCCCTGGTTATATTTTAAAATACAGGAAATAAATGGGATTTCAGGAACTTGATCCATTGTTGCATAACCAGTTGAGACTAAGTATTATGTCGGTACTGATCAGCAATGAGTCGGCAGAGTTTAGTCATTTATTGGAATCAAGCGGGGCAACCCGGGGCAACCTCAGTGTGCAGATCTCGAAACTGAAGGAGGGGGGATATATCTCCGTGAAGAAGTCGTTCCGCAATAATTATCCCTTGACTACCTGTAAAATTACGAAGAAAGGTATTGAGGCTTTTGAGAACTATGTTAAGGCTATTTCCGGTTACCTTAATACGGGTAGAGGTGAATAGACTC
>JAHJRE010000018.1 GCA_018831055.1 Bacteroidota bacterium | reverse complement strand
GAGTCTATTCACCTCTACCCGTATTAAGGTAACCGGAAATAGCCTTAACATAGTTCTCAAAAGCCTCAATACCTTTCTTCGTAATTTTACAGGTAGTCAAGGGATAATTATTGCGGAACGACTTCTTCACGGAGATATATCTCCCCTCTCCCTTTCCCCCACCCCCGTGTTAATAAATTTCACCCCAAACATGATGAAATTCTGAATGTATTTTGTAAATTGCATACAATAATGGGGAAGCTTACACACACAATTGTACCCGAAAATCCAGCTAATAAATAAAAGATATAGCCGCATTTTGATTATATTTGGAGTATGAAAAATCCTGACAACAAAATATTGAAACAAATAAAGAAAATCATCACGGAACAAGAACCGGGAGCGAAGATTTATTTGTATGGTTCCAGGTCACGAGGGATGGCCAAGAGCGATTCCGATTGGGACTTGCTGATACTGCTGAATAAGGACAAGATATCTCCCGAAGATGAACAGAAAATTATTTACCCCCTATATGATCTTGAATTTGACACAGGAGAAGTTATAAGTCCGATGATTTACAGCGAGAAAGAATGGAACACAAAATATAAAATCACACCTTTTTATCAGATTATAATGCGGGAGGGGAGACTTCTATGACAGATTATAAACACGATGATTATATAAAATATCGCATAGAACTTGCACGGGAGACTATTGAAGAAGTTCAGAGTCATAGAGAAAACAAATTCTGGAATACATCTATCAACCGAATGTATTATGCGTGTTTCTATGCCATAGGAGCATTGCTTGCCAAACACAAAATGCCAAATAACGAAATCACCAGACAGCAAAAATATTTTCTGAATTCAAATAATTAAATAATCAATACCATTCAAGCCTATAGATACAGATGAATTATCACAGGAAGCATACGAAGGGATCATGATTGAAGCAGAACGATTGACCCATGACCTGACATTGCATTACGGACTGCTTTCCGGTGATTGCGAAGATGAAAATGAATACCTTGATAAGGCTGAAATACTCACTAAAGAGATCATGCAGGCAGATGAAGGCCTCCTGGATGATATTTTCTGGGGAGATCCTCCGGATAAGGAAAAACTGAACATCACTTTGAAGAAAATTATCGAAAAGATTCAGAAAATCCGGAATGATGATCTTCTCCCAAATTCATGATTCTAAGGTTGATATACAACCTTCCTGGCAGTTCTTTTATCTCCGGAAGAAAATAAAATCAAATAAATCCCGGGTTTTACGTATTCACCGCTCTCGCCGGTTCCGTCCCATTGTGCATAGCACTCCATTTCTCCGGTCATTTCAACGGATAATGTTTTGATCAATTGCGAATTAGTATTATATATCAGGATACTGGGTACTTCAATTTCCCTTTCCAGGGAAATGTTTAGGAACAGATTCTCTGAAAATGGATTTGGATATCCTGTTATTGAAAAGCCTTTTCCCGTTTCCTTATCTTCTTCAATGTTGATGTAGATGTGC
This sequence comes from Bacteroidota bacterium, assembly GCA_018831055.1. Classification (NCBI taxonomy): domain Bacteria; kingdom Pseudomonadati; phylum Bacteroidota; species Bacteroidota bacterium. The sequence continues at coordinate 5,369 of JAHJRE010000018.1, read as the reverse complement.
TTGTCATCCCGCATATGATAAATATCATAGTTTGAGATCCCCAATGCATAAATAAAATCCACATATTCAAAATTAAATTGCTTGTAGACGATTGACGGTTGCATGACCCAGCTATCATATATGGATTCCATGATTTCATTCTGATCCCACAATGGGCCGTAAGAAAAGCCATGAATAAGAAATCCATCATCCTGCATAAACAAGTAACTATAACCTATGGGAGGGGCCAGATTATCAATGCATAAATATTCAACCGGACCGATTTGCAAAGGAGCGGTAAACAGGTCATCCCATCTGATAAGAAACTCGGCTTCCACAGGTTCAAAGGAAGTATCTCTATGCAGAAATACTGCACGACTATGTTCCGGGTGATTTTCATACTCCGAATTCAACGAAATGCATGGCTGGGAACCCATAGCGGAATATATGGTATCAAAGCTTTCCATTTTGTCATCCGACCAGAAGAATTGCAGTGAATCCTGGTTAAACTGAATGCCAAAGAACAGATCATCAGTAAGATATTGCAAATGATTGGCAATGGCAATATCGTTGATTTTATTCTTTGTTACAATGCTTTTTCTTTCAGCGACAGAATCACCGGAAATGCGCGCATATCTGAGTGATTCAGTCAGGTTGCCGTTTCTCTGTATCCAAAAAACATTCACATCCCCTGATGAATCAACATCCGCAACAGGCAGCAAATTCACAACATTATTATCGCTGACCTGCTTGTAATCGGTCCAGTTGATAAAATCAAAAGTACTCATATACCTGATCTCACTTGTTTCCTCATCAGATCCAAACAAAAGGTGGATTTTATTATCACTACTTATTGCCAATGTAGGATTATACCCTTCAATGATCTCAAACGGTTCGCCCCACAGGCCGGAATCACTGTAATACATAACCCCTTTGATTATACTGTGTGGATGATCGTAATCCAAATACGTAACATAGAGATTGTCAGCAGAATCCCTCACGATCTTTCTTTGATTATGATTTGCAGTCACATAATCATGGTCGCTGGTGGCGATCAATGTCTGGGCGATGCTGCCATAAGACGGGAACAGCATCACTGCTATCAATATGAGTTTTTTCATTATTATCAATTATCGGCAATATTAGATAACGAAATATTCGCACTAATTTACGAAACATATTGATCGAATGCAAATTTATACGGGAAAATATGCTATGATATGAAATGCTTACAGTTTCTTAATCTTAATGCCAATTTCCGGAACCTCTAACTTCAACATTCGTTAATCTTTGATCGTAAATCAAATACAACTCTTCACCCGTCTGTTTTATCAATCCTCTTGCAAAAATCAATCTTTTCCCGTAGGTTTGTTATCTTCATAACAATACTGCGATGCGATACACAAGTTCTCAATTAACTTTCCTGGTTCTCCTCAGAGTATTTATCGGTTGGCACTTTCTCTATGAAGGTGCGTCAAAATTATTAAACCCAGCCTGGTCGGGGAAAAGCTATCTGCTTGATTCCAAAGGATTCATGTCGGGTTTTTATGAATGGATCGCGGGCAACAACTCCTTGCTGATGGTTTCCGACTTCATGAATGAATGGGGCCTTACACTGATAGGACTTTCACTGATATTAGGGATCTTTACAAGGATATCCGGCATCGCGGGAATTATCCTTCTTCTCCTGTATTATCTTTCACATCCTGCCTGGCCGGGGCTGGAATACCTGATGCCGGTGGATGGAAGCTATTTCATAATTAACAAAAACATCATAGAGATACTTGCACTCCTGGTAATGCTTGTATTTCCAACCAGCCATATCATCGGGCTTGAAAGGATTTTCAGGATAAAACTATAAACGTACAGATGATGGATGATGCCAACAAAGCAAACTTCAGCCGGCGGGACCTTATCAAGGGATTGGCCGCTGTCCCTCTGCTGGGAGCCTTAGGCTGGGGTCTTTACAAACAAAAACAACGCTACAGCAGGATCAGCCGGAATATGCTGGGTGATATCTCGGTGAATGTCCCGACAGGCTTACCTCCTCTTGAACAAGGGGATACACTCCGTATCGGAGTGGTGGGTTTCGGCGGCAGGGCGCGTTACATAGCCAAATCCATGGGGTTCCTGAATCCCAAAACCCTGGATCAATGGAAGGAAAATGCTTCCCAGGACAAATGGTGGGCTGAGTATGTTCAACAATTTCTGGATCAGGAAGACCTGAACGTGCAGATCACAGCCATCTGTGATGTTTTCGACCTGAACGCGGAAAAAGGGATGGAGGCCTCATCCAACCTTTACCGCAATGGTACCGGAGGTAAAATGGGCCCTTCCCCCAAACGGTATAAAACCTACACTGAATTACTGGCCGACCCGGATATCGATGCGGTGATCATTGCCACACCTGACCATCTACATGTCCCTGTAGCAAAGGAAGCCGCCCGCAACGGCAAACATGTCTATTGCGAGAAGCCCTTATCCTGGACCATACCCGAGACCTATGAGATCAGGGATCTGGTTAAGGAAACCGGTATCGTCTTCCAGCTTGGTCATCAGGGGAGGCAGACGGAGAGCTATCATGCCGCACGGTCACTCATACAGCAAGGGGCGCTGGGAAAGATCTCCCTTATTGAGGTATGCACCAACCGCAACGACCCGAACGGAGCCTGGGTATATGACATTCCTCCGGAAGCAAGCCCGGAGACCATAGACTGGAGACAGTTCATCGGGCCGGCGCCCTGGCACGATTTCAGCCTGGAGCGTTTCTTCCGCTGGCGCTGCTGGTGGGATTACAGCACCGGGCTTAGCGGCGACCTCTTTACCCACGAATACGATGCCATCAATCAGATCCTTGATCTCGGCATACCGCATTCGGCCATGGCTTCCGGGGGCATTTATTTCTTCCAGGATGGGCGCACGGTGCCCGATGTGCTGAATATGGCCTTTGAATACCCCGACAGAGACCTTACCCTGGTTTACAGCGCCACACTGGCCAGCGATAAAGACCGCGGCAAAGCAATCATGGGCCATGATGCCTGGATGGAACTGGGAGATACCCTGGTGATCAATGCCGATCCCGGATCAACCAAATACCGGGAAAAAATCGATCAGGGTATCATGGAAGCAGGAAAACCTATTTATACCTATGTCCCGGGCCAAAACACCGTCGATGCCGTCACCTCACCAACCGAAAGATATTTTGCAGGAAGAGGACTATTATACACCTACCGCGGTGGGAAACAAGTGGATACAACATACCTGCACCTGAGAGAGTGGATCAACTGCATCCGGAAAAAGGACGGCTCCCAACCCAGCTGTAACATCGATATGGCCTTCCAGGAAGCAATCACCGCCCACATGGGAACGGTTTCCTACCACGAAGGAAGAAGAGTTTACTGGGACAGGGAGAGGGAGGTGATGGTATGAGGGCAACGGGGTGAAACAAATAAATTGGCATCGATGATGATATTGCAGACAAATTCATTAAAACCATTCTAAATGATTAATACCGCAATCATCGGATTTGGCTTATCAGGAAAGGTGTTTCACGCCCCATTCGTGAAAAACCATGAGAATTTTACATTAAAAACCATTGTCACCACAAAGCCTGAACTTCCCGCGCCTTACCACGATATCCCCATTTCCCGGGACTTCCGGGATGTTTTAGATGATCCCTCCATTGACCTGGTGGTCATATCCACACCCAATGAATTCCATAAAGAGCAAACTATCCAGACCTTGCAGGCAGGGAAACATGTCGTCCTGGAAAAACCCATTACACCCACTTTCAAGGATGCAGAAGAAATCATAAAAGTGGCAGGTGAATGCAGGCGGCTTTTATTCCCATATCAAAACCGGCGCTGGGATGGCGATTTCCTGACAGTAAAAAAGATACTGGAACAAAACCTCCTGGGAGACATCCTGGAATTTGAGTCTCATTTCGACCGTTACAATCCTGAAGTTGGGCGGGCATCCTGGAGATACACAAAAAAGATGGCAGGCGGAACCTTGTTCGACCTGGGGGTTCATCTGATCGACCAGTCCATAAGCCTGTTTGGTAAGCCTGACGCTGTTTTTTGCCGTTTGTTCAACCAGCGGGAAAACAGTATTGTTGACGACAGTTTCGACCTGAAGCTGATCTATCCCCGAAAAAATGTGACCATCAAAGCCGGCGTTTTTGTCAGGGAAAAAGGACCTCGTTTCACTATTCATGGCAGAAAAGGATCATTTGTCAAATACGGACTTGATCCCCAGGAAAAAGCTTTGGTGGAAGGAAAAATGCCTGGCGGGGAATTGTGGGGTGTTGAAGGGAAAGAAGACTGGGGCACGATTCATACCGAAATGAATGGAAAAGTTGTGCGAAAACCCTTTGAAACGCTGGCAGGAAACTACATGGGATTTTACGCCAACGTCGCGGAAGTCATTGAAAAAGGTGCAGAAATGGCCGTTAAGCCTTCTGAGGCAGCACTGAACATCCGCATCATAGAAAATGCCATACAAAGCAATGAAAATCAGTCAGTAATGCCATTATAACCCAGGAATATGAAATCAAGGCGTGAATTCATCAAAACCCTGTCGTTGCTCACCGTGGGAGCTGCAGCATCCTGCACCTTTCCATACTGCATACGACCAAAACGGCTGACAGGCATACAGCTCTGGACCTTACGCGACATAGCAGGCAAAGATCCTGTAGGAACTTTGCAGATTGTCACGGATATAGGGTTTAACAATATAGAGCCTTATGGTTTCGACGGTAAGTTTTATGGGATTGAGGCCCGTGAATACGGGGATATCGTAAGGAACCTCGGTGCCCGGCTAAGCAGCACCCATACAGGGATCAGCAGTGACAACTGCAGGCATTATGCAGAAAAAGCCGTGGATGCCGGATTAGAATACCTCGTGCTGCCATCACCCGGAGGCAGGCCCGTGAGTACAACAGATGACTTCAAAAGGATCGCGGAAGAACTGAACACTATCGGTCTTGCAGTCAGAGAAGCAGGCCTGGGATTCGGCTATCACAACCATGCACGGGAGTTTGAGCCCATTGATGGTATTATTCCCTATGACATCCTGTTGCAGGAAACGGAGCCCGGACTGGTATGTTTCGAGATGGACATTTACTGGATCATCAAAGGCGGAGCCGATCCGTTGGATTATTTCAGGAAATATCCCGGACGCTTTGAGCTTTGGCATGTCAAAGATATGGGGCCAGACGGAAAAAGCTGCATCATCGGCAATGGGAATATTAATTTCAAAGAAATATTTGCCCTTGCAGATATCGCAGGAATGAAGTACTTTTATCTGGAGCAGGAAGATTATGAAAAGAGCCCGGTAGAATGTGTAGAGGAGAGTTACGGGTATATTGAGGGGGAACTGGGATAAAGGGG
>JAHJRE010000017.1 GCA_018831055.1 Bacteroidota bacterium | reverse complement strand
CAATTCCCGTATATGTTTTTGATATAAGGAAGCTTAGAAGCCTGACCAGGACAATAAACATCAAAACCCATGGCAGCGGCGCTTTCTCAACCTCAGGAATGGCAAAATTAAAGCGCAACAGATAGGCCAGGATGACTGATGATGCAACAATAACAAGATCAATCAGCAAAATAATTGACCGTGGTGTGTTGCCATAAGGAATATTCATTTTGGCAAAATTATCGGTGTTCAAAGATAAAAGATTTTTTGAGTATCGGGAATGATTAATATCAAGTAACCTGCTCTATGTTTGCAGGCAGCAGGTTGCAGGCTCAAGGTAGTTTGAGTGTGGGTGATGAGTGATGAGTTGTCACTTGCAACCTGTCACCTGTAACTCTGTGTTTATGTTTCCCGATACTCATTAAAGTTTTTTTGGCTTTGTTTAACATCGGGTTCAAAGGGGATTTACTACATTTGTGGCTCATATTAACGTTTAATAGATAATACTTAAGGAATGAAAAAAACAGCTTTATCAGGGATGCATGAAGCCATGGGTGGTAAAATGGTTGAGTTTGCAGGATTTTACATGCCGGTGCAATTCGAAGGAGTAAACGCGGAACACGAAACCGTAAGGAATTCGATTGGTGTTTTTGATGTTTCACATATGGGAGAATTCTGGGTAAAAGGCCCAAAAGCATTCTCATTTGTTCAGAAAGTCACTACCAATGACGTTGCAAAGCTGACCGATGGAAAGGTGCAGTACACCTGCTTCCCTAATGGGAAAGGCGGAATTGTTGATGATTTGCTGGTATACAGGATAAATTCAGAAACATATCTCCTTGTTGTCAACGCTGCCAATATAGATAAAGACTGGAAATGGTGCAACGATCAGAATACGATGGGAGCTGATCTTTACAATGCTTCCGGTGAAATATCCCAGCTGGCCGTTCAGGGACCGCTGGCCTTAAAAGCCATGCAGAAACTTACATCCGAACCCATCACCGGAATGGAATATTATACATTCAAGAAACTGGAGTTCGCGGGAGTAAAGGATGTGATCCTTTCCACCACTGGATATACGGGTGCCGGAGGTTGTGAAATTTACATGGCTAACGGGGATGCAGAAAAAATCTATAAGGCCGTCCTGGAAGCCGGTAAAGAATACGGTATCAAACCCATCGGCCTTGCTGCCCGTGATACCCTACGCCTGGAAATGGGATTCTGCCTGTACGGAAACGACATCAACGACACAACATCACCTATCGAAGCAGGATTGGGATGGATCACCAAATTCGTGGATGGTAATGATTTTATCGACAGGCCCTTGCTTGAAAAACACAAACAGGAGGGAGTAAACCGCCGCCTGAGAGGATTTGAAATGATTGACAAGGGAATACCCCGTCAGCATTACGAAATCTGCGACGCAGAGGGAAATATCATCGGAGAAGTAACCTCCGGAACCATGGCACCCTCCCTCAAAAAATCAATAGGGATGGGATATGTAAAGACCGGTCATGATGCTATTGGAAATGAGATATACATATCCATCCGCGGTAAACTCCTGAAAGCAAAAATTGTAAAGATCCCTTTTTACCAGGTATAATGCATGAGTGACCATACAAAACAATCGGTTGAAGTATGCTTCAGCCCGGCACTTTACCCCAATATTATTACCCGGGGAGATTTTATCGTAGTGGTGGTCGATATACTCAGAGCAACAACGTCAATGTGCGCTGCCTTACAGCATGGTGTCAAGGAAATCTTTCCTGTTGGTACCCTGGAGGAAGCCATACACTGGAAAAAAGAAGGATTTTATGTAGCGGCGGAAAGGGATGGAGCCATACTCGATTTTGCCGATTTTGGAAATTCACCTCAGGATTATACTAATGGGAAAGCGGCTGGGCTTACCATTGTTTATAGTACTACCAACGGCACCCATGCCATCTCGGTCGCAAAAAATGCGCCGACTCTGGCTATTGGGGCATTTGTAAATATCACGGCCTTAACTTCCTGGCTTATCCAGGAAAACAGAAAGGTAGTAATATTGTGCGCCGGATGGAAAAATATGTTTGCCATTGAAGATGCGGCTTTTGCTGGAGCTTTGACAGAAAACCTTATCCAATCGGAATCATTCACAACAGCCTGCGATTCTGCTCTGGCTGCCATGGAAATATGGAATGCCGCGAAACAAGACCCGCAAAAATACCTCGATAAGGCCATGCACCGAAACCGGCTAAGGGAACTAAAACTCGACGGAATGCTTGATTATGCATACTCTTTCGACCAAACCACGGTGGTGCCCGTACTTGTAGATGGGAAAATTGTGGATATCAACAAACAATAAAATAATATGAAAAAAACAGTATTATTCATGGGAATTACTATGCTGATCATGACCATGTCGTGTAACCAACAGGAAACAAAACAAGTGCAGGAAGATGATTTCAGGTATCTCCTGGAACAGTTCGGAGATCTCAAAATTATGAGATACCAGGTCCCGGGATGGGATGAACTCACACTCGACCAGAAAAAATTCATCTACTACCTGAGTGAAGCAGCCAAATCAGGAAGAGATATCGTATTTGACCAGAATTACAGGTACAACCTTGCCATTCGCAGAACTCTTGAGGAAGTATTGAAAAACTACCAGGGCGACAGAACTGTGCCTGAATGGCAGGAATTCATCGTTTACCTGAAAAGGATATGGTTCTCCAATGGAATCCATCATCACTACTCCACCGACAAAATTATGCCCGGTTTCTCACAGGAGTATTTCGTGGAACTGATGAATAACTCACCGGGATCAGTATTCCCCTTTGAAGAAGGCGAAAATATTGAAGCCCTGACAGATAAGCTGTCGAAAAGCATGTTTGACCCAACGATAGCCGCTAAAAAGATAGTTACTGAAACAGGAAAAGATATTGTGGCTGAGTCGGCTACCAATTTTTATGAAGACGGGATAACAGAACAGGAAGTGATCACCTTTTATGATCAAATGAAAGATCCCAACGATTCAACACCGGTTTCTTACGGCCTTAACTCAAAAGTGGTTCGCAAAGACGGTAAACTCACCGAAGAAGTTTATAAAGCAGATGGATTATACGGTGAAGCTATTGCAAAAATCGTTTACTGGCTCGAAAAAGCCCGCGAGGTTGCCGATAACGAAAACCAGAAAGCAGCGCTGGATAAGCTTATCGAATATTATACTACAGGGAATCTTGAAACATGGGATGAATATAACGTGATGTGGCTCAACGACGGAAACGCTTTTGTTGATTACGTCAACGGCTTTATTGAAGTTTATGGTGACCCGCTCGGAATGAAAGCCACCTTTGAATCGGTCGTAGATTTCAAAAATACCGAAGCTACCAAAAGAACGGATATTATAAGTACCAATGCACAATGGTTCGAAGACCACAGCCCTATTGATCCAAGGTTCAAGAAGGAACAGGTAAAGGGTGTCACAGCGAAAGTGATTACCGTGGCCCAGTTGGGAGGGGATTGTTATCCTTCTACCCCAATCGGCATCAATCTGCCCAATGCCGACTGGATCCGTAAGGAACACGGGTCCAAATCCGTTACCATGGACAACATCACTTACGCATACGATCAGGTTTCCCTTGAAAGCGGCTTCCTGGAAGAATTTGTTGATAATGAGGAAGAAATCGCCAGAGAAAGAAAATATGGCAGCCTGGCCGACAACCTGCATACCGATATGCATGAATGCCTGGGTCATGGTTCCGGCCAATTACTTCCAGGAACCAGTCCTGAAGCACTAAAGAACTATTCCTCCGCATTGGAAGAATCACGTGCCGACCTTTTTGCCCTATATTACCTGATGGATCCCAAACTGATAGAACTGGGACTTGTCCCATCCAAAGAAGTTGCCATGGCCGGCTACGATGGTTATATACGGAATGGCCTGATGACACAACTTACCAGGATTGAGCCGGGAAAAGACATTGAACAGGCCCATATGCGCAACCGCCAACTCATTGCGAAATGGTGTTATGAAAAGGGCCAGGCCGACAATGTTATCGAAGTGTATCAGAAAGAAGGAAAAACTTTCGTCAGGATAAACGATTATGATAAACTCCGGGATCTGATGGGACAGCTTCTTGCAGAGGTACAACGTATTAAATCAGAAGGAGACTATGATGCCGGGAAAAACCTGGTGGAAACCTACGCCGTTAAAGTCGACCCCGTCCTGCATAAAGAGATCAAGGATCGATATGCACGACTTAACCTGGCTCCCTATGGAGGATTCATCAATCCTGAACTGGTGCCGGTATATGATGGAGAAAACATCGTGGATATTAAGATTGAGTATCCGGATGATTATGCAGGTCAAATGTTGAAATATTCCAGGGATTATTCATTCCTGCCAACCTATAATTAACTGGTTGATAATACCTGAAAATCCGCATAAGCGGTTGTGAGATAACGACCGTTTATGCGGTTTTTTTATTCCTGACGGATTTTAATCTCTTCCGGTATTTTGTAGTTCCAAAGTGCCATTTGCGTTGAGGTATTTTCCAGGATGTCATCCAATTCCCCGCGTTCGATGGCAAATTCGTTCTTTTTGTATTTCCTTGCTTTTGCAAAATAGTCCCTGAAAAAAGGCAATGCGACATCAAAGCCGGGAATATTAAGATGGTGGTATAAATCCTTCAGGATGGGAAGCGGATCTTTTTCAAAATCTTCAAAACATATTTCAAACAACTGATTAGCAGGAACAAACTGCTTTTCTTCCTGGTATTTTTCCATGATGTTACGGTAAAGATGATAAATCTCAGTCTTCCTGCAATCACCGTTTACTTCTCTGAACCATAGAGCAGGCATCATCTTGTCGAAGAAATTCCGGGTTGAAAGAATAACATTGACCGGATTCCTGTGAATGAAAATGAACTTAGCCCCGGGAAAGATCTCCATCAGAAGCTTTACCCTTCCGGTGTTGGGCGGGTTTTTCGATAGGAAGAGAGGCTTGCCCGACCTAATCATGGCTTTTTTAATCGTTTTAATGTATGCTTTTTTAAATTTCTCCCGGTATAGCCCGGACCGACTCGTGAAAGCAATAGAATCCAGATAGAAATCCCGTATCCTGTCAGGAAAATACCAGAAATAATAAAAACTCACGCTATGCCTGGCACCAAGTGCAAACTCCTCTTCCTGAGGAAGGTCAACACCAAGTTTTACATTGTCTCCTTTTCTGTTAACAGGAATGAGCAACTGCATAAACGACCTGAATATCCATCTCCCAAGGCCATTAAAGACATTGTTCGGGAACACTCCCTGATAGGTTGTCACATAACCCATAGACGGATCCATTGTCATGATATTATGCAAATAGGTTGTACCGCTTCTCCAATGACCTATGATGAAAATGGGAGATTCTGGCAGTGGGAAATTCCAAATTTTCCGGCAATATCTTAAGTTTTCATAGAAACGGAAAGGGATACCGATAATGCTGATAAGAATGATAACCAGTGCCCTTGGAAAAAACCTCAACTGCACGCCGTAGCGAAAAACGATGTATATCAGATGAAGAAAAGAGTACCCGACTGCAGGCGGCAGGTATACCTGGAAAGCTTCGCGTACGGACTTGTATGTTTTCAGAAGCATATGCTAATATAGAAAAGATTTTAATACAAAAAAGAGAGAAAATGCAAGGGCAAATTTCTCTCTTTTTTCATCTATGGATACTCCTTAGGCTTATATTTCTTCTGTTTCCACAATCTTGGCAAGCAGATCGGCATAAGGAATAATTAAATATTTCTTCCCTTCAAAGTCGATTTCTGTTCCGGAGAATTTCTTATAAACCACTATATCTCCTACTCCAATTTCAACATTTTCAATGTTTCCGATGGCAACAACGGGTGCATGAACAGGTTTTTCCTTGGCCGTGTCGGGGATAATGATCCCGCCGGCAGTCTTCTCTTCCTTCTTGTTAATGGAAATATCCAGGATGACATTCTGGTTTAATGGCTGAAGTTCTTTCATAATTATTATTGTTTATTTTGGTTATTTATTCTACAATTCCTTTAAAAATATACTTTTAAGGATTAGCCGTTAATTCCCAATAATCGGTTAATCCTGGTCTTGTCAAACCCCACTATGATCTCACCATCAATCTCAGTCTGGGGAACTCCCTGTTGTCCGCTTTTTCTAACCAGCTCTTCAGCGAGTGAAGGATCAGCGCTTACGTCGATGTCGGTATAATAAATTCCATGCTTTCTAAGATGTGCTTTTAGTGTGTTGCACCAGCTACAGGTGGGAGTGGAATATACGGTTACGTTCTTTTGTGGAGTTCCATCCTCATCTTTTCTGGCAATAAAAACGGCATTTTCAAATAATGAGTTTACGTATCCTGTATTCTGGCAGCCTTTTATGGCATTACGGAAGCTATCATCTTCAAATATCAGGATAACAGGAGCGGTTTTGATGTTATATTTTTCATGAATATCCCGTACCTGGCTTACATCAGCGGCAAGTATATTGATATCCACATGAGTATCTGCGGCATTGGATACATTATCAAAGGCACATTCGCTTTGTTCCGATCCCTTTTTATACAGAAGTACGTATGACCTTTTCTTCCCTTTCAATCCCTCAAGCATTTCGCTGTGGGATGTAATATGTTTTATTGCCATAATAAATTTTTTCAGGGTTTTATCAAGTAATGTGCCAAATGGAGGAGAGGGAGGGAAGAGGGGGCTGGGGACTGGGAGCTAGGGAGACAAGTTACAGGCTAGAAGCTAAAGGTTTCTGGGGGCTGGAGACTGGGAACCGGGGGCTGGGGGCTGGTTGTTTCAATTTGCGGAAAATCCTGCAACCTGTAACCTACTTCCTGCACCCAGCCCCCAGCCCCCAGTACCCAGCACCCAGACCCCAGCGCCCAGCCTTTTTTTTTCCTGACAAAATTTCAACACCAGCAATTCTGTCAGAAAAAAAGGACAGTACCCGGAGGGCGGGGGCTCCTTACTCCCCGCTAGTGCAAGCAGTGAGGTTATTCCGGGACTGTCCGTCAATATAACGCCGGGCGCTTTGAAATGTTTTTAACCGCTGCCAGGTCCTGCTATTAAACATAATTACTATATTTGTTTAATTCCAGCCAATCATAGGGTACAGGTTAAAAAACATGAAATACGTACTTGCGATCGACGACATAGAACCGAATCTGGAACTGATCAGGGCAACCTTGAAGTATCATATTCCCGGTTGCGAAGTTATAGCGGCCGTTTCAGGTGAACAAGGTATAAGGCTGGCCAGGGAAAAACTGCCTGATACTATACTGCTGGATATATTTATGCCTGATATGGATGGTTTTGAGGTTTGCCGAATCCTGAAAGCTGATGAAATAACAAAGCATATACCTGTTATATTTATTTCTGCGGTGATCAACGATTCCGACAGCATAGTAAAAGGGTTGGATATGGGTGCCGATGCTTTCATCACCAAACCGATAAATCCCGCCGAACTGTCAACCCAGGTAAAAGTAATGCTCAGGATCAAAGAGGCCGAGGATAACCTGAAAAAGGAAAGTGAAAAATACCGTCTGATGACTGAAAAACTTCCCGATGCCGTCACTACCATTAACACTGAGGGTAAAATAACCTATGTCTCACCAAGGGCCCTGGAAGTTTTCGGATACGGGAGTGGAGAAGAGGTCATAGGCAACCAGGCAGTACGGGCGCTTATTCCCGGTCATAGATCAAGAGCAACCAAAGCTCTTGAGCTTGTAATGAAAGGCAGAACCCTCAAAGACATGATCTTCAGGTTTAATCGTAAGGATGGCAGCCGTTTTACAGGGGAACTGAGTGCTTCCCTGATTAGAAACGATAAGGGTGAACCCGTTGAAGTAATCATGACGATCAAAGATATTACCAGTAGAAAAAAAGCTGAAAATGAAATTCTGACATACCAAAACAAACTTAAAACTCTTAATTCACAACTTACCAGTGCTGAAGAAAAAGAAAGGAGAAAAATTGCCATCAACCTTCATGACACCATCGGGCAGACCCTTTCCATAGCACACATAAAGCTATCCTCTCTCTCTGGTCATGATATTCCGCAGAAAACCAAAAAGATTCTTCATGAATCCACTGAACTTTTACAAACAGCCATTTCCGAGTCAAAATCCCTGATCTACAACTTAAGCCCACCCATATTATATGAGCTTGGACTCATCCAGGCCTTGCGCTGGAGACTGGACCAAATCAAGGAAAATATGGAAATTGTGACTTCCTTTACTTTGCATGGAGATGCCCCGGATTTCGGGCCCGAAATAAACATCCTTGTTTATCGTAGTATTAATGAATTGCTTACCAATATCATCAAACATGCCCAGGCCGATCAAATTTCCCTGGTGGCAAGACTAAACAAGAACCATTGGGTATTTACTGTCAGCGACAACGGGAAAGGATTTGAATATCATGCCACATCCAGGATCACACATCACAAAGGATTTGGTTTGTTCAGCATCAAAGAAAGATTGGATTCCATACAAGGGAAATTGATCATAGATTCCTCTCCCGGTATGGGGACCAGAATAAGTATCAATATTCCAAATTGAAATACGGCTATATGTCAATAAAAATTCTAATTGCCGACGACCATCAGTTATTCCGTGAAGGTTTGGTCAACCTACTGGCTGATTCAACCGGCATTGAAGTCATTGCCGAAGCCCAGGATGGGAAAGAGACCATAACACTGGCAAAAAAATTTAAACCCGATATAGTGATCATGGACATCGGCATGCCCATTATGAATGGACTTCAGGCAACGACAGCCCTGCAAAAAGACCATCCTGAAATAAAGGTCATCGCCCTTTCTATGCACTCGGATAGAGATTATATTAAAAGTATGCTCGAAGCCGGCGCTTCCGGATACCTGTTTAAAAACTGCTCATACCACCAGCTGATTGAAGCCATTAAATCCGTTTATTCAGGAAAAAAATACCTGAGCGACGATATTACAGAAGTCGTTATTAACGATTACCTGCATCATGAATCTGATGTTACTCCCTCTGATACCGTTCTGTCAGAAAGGGAATCAGAAATTCTGAAGCTATATGCCGAAGGAAAAAGCAGCCGCGAAATTGCCGATCTCCTGTTTGTGAGTGTGAAAACCATCGGTACCCATAAACAGAATATTCTTAATAAACTAGGGCTGAAAACCATTCCTGATATGGTTAAATACGCGTTAAAAAGCGGTATGATACCTCTCGAATAAATGAATATAATCACGCAACACACCTCCGTGTAAATCCGGAGGACTTCCCAAAATTCTTAAATACCACTTCCGATTTTCTGATTTTGACTCTAAGTTTTTAGGAAATTAAATTAGGCTATTATTACCTTTAAAATCAGCATTCTGCTTATTCCCTCAGCCCTCCAGATGGTTTACTTTTACAACAACTTTAGTGTCGACTTAAAGCCTTAGTAATTTGGTAACTAACAAGGAAAATCGTTCTGCGGTTTTCCTTGTTTGGTCTTAGCCCTCATCGTACTAAACTTTTAGAAGATGTCTGTTCGCGAAATACCGGCTTTAATCCTTTGCACGCTTTTTTTCTTCCTGTCAGGAAGCATGCTTTCCCTTGCCCAGGAAAGCAATACCGCAGGCTCTCTTTTTAGAATATCTATACCGGAAGTCTCCCTTGTCGGATACACATACGATGCATCGGGTTACCCGGGAGATAATGCTTCTCCATCCGGACAAACAGTCCTTCAACCTGTCACTGATAACAACAACAAGAAAATC
Organism: Bacteroidota bacterium; assembly: GCA_018831055.1. NCBI lineage: Bacteria > Pseudomonadati > Bacteroidota > Bacteroidota bacterium. Next base: position 46,822 of record JAHJRE010000017.1, on the reverse strand, counting down.
TGGCTGCACTATTCAGCTATTACTGCTAAAGAATCATACAATATTATTACGGCACACCTAAGCTCAGGAAATATTCCGGAGGGATCTGTCCTTAAAGTCATAGCGGGAGAAGATTCAGGCAAGGGTCAAGGCCGGCTGGGTAGCATCCCCGGTGTAATAAACCTATCGGCACAACCTCAACCCATTATTGTCAACATCGGCAGTTGTCACACAGGAAAAGGACAGGGATGCGGCCATCCGCTTGAATACGTCTGGGAAATCCCCCCTCCCTCAACTTCATCGGATCCCATTAATATAACCGTAACCTATACGATGGTCTCAGGCGATTGATCTGCCAACGCTTATGAAATCAATTCCACTGTGAAGGCTCGGGAACCATCAACACGTTGGGGAATAACCCAAGTATGGCATTGCTGAGATCGGTCAGCATATCCAGGAAACTTAAAAGCTCATCATCCTCTTCCCACCACTGAAGCAATGCACAAAACGCACCCATCGATCTGTCCGCAGCAAGTAAAGCTATCCTGGCCGGAGCATAGATATCCAGTTCATCGGGTTTTCTATCGCGCTTACTATTCAGTATCGACTTCTCTACCTTCACCGATATCAACTGTCCATACCATCGAATCACCTCAATAACGTCGGTGAACAACTTTAAGACAACCGGATTGGTTTCTTTCATCAGTTCTTCCCGTTCATGGATTTTATCTTTACTGACTTTAAGCCATTCCCATACTTTACTTGCGTATTCCCCAGCCAATAATGACAAGTCTGTCATACTGAAATCATTGATTTCCAACGGATCCTCTATCATTTCAGGGATTTCTCCCGTGATTTCTCCAGACATTTTGACCAGGCAATCGTGGGAGGTATATAACATATAAGTAATATAACCCCAGAACGCCCGGTTTTCAAGGTCTTTTCTTTTCTGCAAGAATGCATCGCCGCTCTTTCCGGTATAAACCGGACAATGCGATGCTACAATGCACCTTTCACACCAGCGATCGCAAAAGTTCTGGATGGGAGGTAATGATTTTCGTTTCATGGTTAAGGAGATTTAAAGTTAATACTCTTTTAACCATTAGTCCTGAAAATTGAAAAATATACCCACCCGGGTAAAAGAAATTTTTAACTTACCATTCTTCTTTCTGATCTATCAGGAATATCAATCCTGCCATACATGTAATCCCCAGCTCCAATTCCCTGAAATTGATCTTATCAAAAGTATCATTGGCTGAATGATGCAAATCGAAATAGCGCTGGGAGTCGGTCCTGAAACCTGATAACGGAACATGAAACGCCTTAAGTGGAGCAATATCCACGCCGGTACCGCCTTTACGGATATAGTGTATCCCATACGGGGCCAATAATTTCCTGAAAGCCGCCACTTGTCTGTAAACGCTATCCGGCGCATCAACCATAAATCCTTCGGGAGTAAAGGCACCGGCATCGGCTTCCAGAGCGAAAAAGGTCCGTTCTCCCCTGGCATGTGTATAGTCTGCGTATGCTTTGCCCCCACCCTGGTAAAGCTCTTCATCCATGAACATCACGGCACGGATGGTGTGTTTATTTCTTATTCCCAGCTCTTTAAATACCCTTAAGACATCCATCGACTGGACGCAGCCGCCACCGTCATCATGGGCTCCGGGAGAATTAAACCATGCATCAATATGGCCTCCAACCACAATGATCTCTTCCGGTTTTTCTGTTCCCCGTATTTCCGCGATCAGGTTATAGGTTGAAATAGGCTCCAGGTCTTGGACATCGACCCGGATCAGCACCTCCTCCCCCATTCCGTTCTTAAGCATAGCGCTCAGTGTTTCTGCCGCCATGGTGCTGACGGCCACGGCGGGGATCCTCAGGCTATCAAAACGGGTTGAACCTGTATGCGGAAAATTATCAATGCCGGCAGTAAGGGAACGGACGATCACCGCCACGGCTCCCATGGAGGCAGCAACACCGGGGCCACGGTAACGCTGATCCGCCGCATTCCCATAAGCCTGAAAAGTATTTACAAAGGTTTGTTTCATGGGGCGGTTGAAGAAGACTATCTTTCCTCTGATACGATCCTCACCCATGGCCTGCAGTTCATCAAGCCCCATAACCTCAACCACAGAAGCACTTACACCGTGTTCAGGAGTTGCCGGAGATGGCCCGATCGCATCTGCATCCAGTTTTACGGCCAGTCCGCCGGTTAACATCAGATAAACAACCGTGGAATCACAGCGCCATGCTTTGCTGACATACTCCTGCATGTAAACCGTATCGCAACCAATGCTTTCCGCATATTGTTTCATGTATTCCAACGCCTTTAGGGATTCCGGACTGCCGACCAGACGGCCAGGGGCCTCGGTGCAGAGATATTCCAGGTTTTTATAGGCATCTTGATTAGTGATGGCGTTCTCAAAAATCTGTCGCAGAATGAGGCTATCGGATTCCTGGGAGAAAGATATAACAGAAAGCAAGATGGCTGTCAATAGTAAAATTATTTTCATAAGCAATGGAATTCCAGCTAATAACCTGTGTGTAAAGACAATAATATTCAAATTCAGTTAGTGCTATACAAACCTCTCAGATTAGCTATTGCTTCCGGTGCATGTTTATGGACAAACCCGACAAGCTCACAGGAACCCATCTCACTACATTCCCCGCATGTTTGAAACCCTTTTCCAAAAGCGCATTTCCTTATTTCACAATTATAGCAGTGGGCAAACTTGATGCCTTCCTGGCGACATCCCAGGCAGTTGATTGCTTCAACCGGAAGGTCGGCTGCACCGAACATTTTCTTCCAGGCCTCGGCAGTGGCTTTTCTAAGTTTATCATCATCCCGGATGGTGGCAATCCTGGCATCACAGGTTTCACAATTAAGTCCGCAACAGGAAATAAGGTTGTTCATTGTTTCAAGGGTTATAAGGTTAAAAATACTGAAAGAGAAAGAGTCTCAAACCGACTATTTGATGCGAAAATTAATCAATATTTTTAAATCACCCATGATAAATTGCCATGTCAAAATTTTATATACTTTACAACCGATCCATTACATTCAGAATCATATATTGATTCAATCCTTATGTTTTAAGCCCATTATTTTCATTTATGGGTGATCTTCCTTATAAAAACCTCCGAAATAAGCGTACCTTTCCCTATTTCGTTGGTTCAACTCTTTCATATACCAATTTTATGTCATTGAGAATATTTTCCGAAACCTTCTTTTTAACGGAAGAAGCAAAGCCCAGATCAACCTTCCGGCTTAACTTCTCTTCCAGTTTAAACCTTAAATCAGCCAGGTCAAAATAATTGAATTTAATGTCAGGCATTTCCTCTACTAAAAGATCAATATCACTATCCTGGTGGACATCTTCTCTGGCAAAAGAACCAAAGAGCCAGGCCGTTTTGATCCTGCCATCATCTTCCAGACATCTCCGAAGCATTTCAATATTATCAGAATAGCTCTTTTCTTTTTGCTTTAGACAATAAATCTGATTTTCAGCAAGATTAAGTGCTTCCTCTGCTGCTATTTCATTTTGTATTATTTCAAGTATCTTATCTCCCAGCCACGCAGCTATTAACAGTTTTTCATCCACTTCAAAATATTCCGCTAATCTTATTATCTGCTCACGCTTAGCCTTTCTATACCCTCTCTCAATTTTACTAAGTATGGCCTGGTCAATGTCAAGGTAGGCAGCCACTTTTCTGAGTGGATCACCCTTATCAATCCTTAATTTTCGTATTTTTTGCCCGATGGATTGCATCTTGAATAATTTAATTTTGACAAATATAGTCAAAAAGCAATAAAATCTCAAATTATTATAACATCGCCCTGCCAATCCATAATTATTCCTAATTTTATTCTTTAATTTCAATATCAGATTTATGGATTTCAACCGCCGCGACTTCCTCCGCAACTCCGCCATGGCCGGACTGGGCCTAACCTTTGCCGGTGCAGCGTTCAGCCGCTATTCCAACCCTCAGCGCCTGACAGAGATAGCTTCTATTCCTGCTCCTTTCAGAAAATATGATAAAGTCCGGATAGCCTTCGTTGGTGTAGGTGGCATGGGCACTGCCCATGTGAACAATTTTGTCAGGATCCCTGGAGTTGAGGTGGTTGCCATTTGTGATATACGGGAGGATCATGCTATCCGCTCACAAAAAATCTGTGAAGACGCCGGTCTTGGCAAACCCGAGCTTTACACACGGGGTGAGGAGGATTTCAAGCGCCTTTGCCAGCGGGAGGATATAGACCTTGTCTTCACCGCCACCCCCTGGCGCTGGCATGTACCCGTTTGCCTGGAAGCCATGAAAACCGGGAAGCATGCTGCAACGGAGGTTCCTGCAGCACTTACTCTTGAAGAGTGCTGGGACCTGGTTGAAACGTCTGAAACAACCGGGCTGCATTGCATACAAATGGAAAACTGCAATTACGACAGGGCTGAAATGATGATCCTTAACATGGTTAAAAAAGGATTGCTGGGTGAACCCGTCCATGCCCGCTGCGGCTACCTCCACGACCTGCGTGCAGTAAAGTACGACATGAACGGCGAAGGACTATGGCGCCGGGCATATTCCACAGAATACAACGGGGACCTTTACCCCACCCATGGGCTCGGTCCGGTGGCACAATGCTTCGACATCAACCGCGGTAACCAGTTCGATTACCTGGTCTCATTTGCCTCCAAGTCAAGAGGATTGCATGAATATGCCGTGGAGCGTTTCGGAGAAGACAGCCCGGAAGCCAGAGAAGTTTTCGTTCTCGGTGATGTTGTCAGCACGCTTATCCGCACCGTGAACGGGGAAACCATCCTCGTAACCCATGACACCAGCCTTCCCAGACCATACAGCCGCGACATCCTGGTACAGGGCACCCATGGTCTTGTCAGGAAATACCCCGAAGAACTGATCCATATTGAAGGACGCAGTCCGGCCCATAGTTGGGAAAATCTTGAAAACTACAAGGAAGAATTCTACCATCCCCTGTGGCAGCAACTAGAGGGAAAAAGCAAAGGTGCCGGCCATGGCGGCATGGATTTCCTGGAAGATTACCGCCTTATCAATGCCATGCTCAACGGCCGTCCGCCGGATATGGATGTTTATGATGCCGCCGCCCTCAGCGCCGTGACGGAGCTCAGCCAAAGGTCTATTGCAGAAAAAGGCATGCCACAGGCGTTCCCTGATTTCACAAGGGGAATGTGGATGAAGGAAAGGGAGTTGGAGGTGATGAAGATCGAAGATCGATGATCGGAGATCGGAGATTTATGATTGATGATTGATGATTTTTTTTCGCGCAGAGGCGCAGAGATATTAGGAGTCTAAGATTATTTTAAATATACCGTCACCCCGGCGAAAGCCGGGGCACCCCGGCGAAAGCCGCAACCTGTGCCCTTTACCCAGCACCCCAGCAACCCAGCACCCCAGCAACCCAGCAACCCAGCACCCCAGCACCCCAGCAACCCAGCAACCCAGCACCCTGATTCCCCCTTGCAAATCATCCCCCTTTTCACTACCTTTGCCCCGTTTGCCGTTCGTTCCATCGCTGCCACTTTTGTGGGAGAGGAAAGTCGGGACAACACAGGGCGCCATGCTTCCTAACGGGAAGGACTCCCCTTGCGGGAGGACAGACAGTGCCACAGAAACGATACCACCCCGCCTTTGGCGGGGAAAGGGTGAAATCGTGAGGTAAGAGCTCACGCACCGTCCTGGTGACAGGCGGTGGAGGTAAACCTCATGGGTTGCAAGACCAAATATGTTCCGGAACGAGGGCGGCCCGTCCAAGTTCAGCTTGCTGATGCCGGAACGGGTAGGTCGCTGGAGGTGCCGGGTGACCGGCATCCTAGATAAATGATGGAAATCCACTTCGGTGGTTACAGAATCCCGCTTACAGAACGGCAACGGAATATGGAGGCTGCACTTGAAAGAGAGCAGCCTCTTTCATAAAATCGAAGATCTCAGATATCAGATATCAGATCGGATATCTCAGATCTCCGATCTCCGATCGTCGATCGTCGATCATCGATCATCGATCATCGATTTAGCCCTTTAAACATTGTATAGGTATAAAATCCGCTGTACTCCGTGTTGTTTAGTACATTATCCGGAGAAAGAGGGTCGCAGAGACTTTTATATTTTTGATAATCCTTTATATCCAATTCTTTCTCAGCCGAGCTCCAGAGCATGTCAAACAGGATGAAAAGCGACTCCCTGTCGTTTTCACTTAAGGGAGCATTGATATCGTGCAGAAATGTCCTGCTGCATGTATCTTTGAAACCTGCATCCTGCAACCATTTCCTTGCATTCATCACATGATTTTCCGGTGCCAGATGCTCAGCAAAGGGAGCGGTTGCGGAACTGGTGGTATTCAGCCGGGCTTCCAGGATGGGATAACCGGGAAGAAGTTTTTGCGAAGTCCAGTACAAAATAAAGATCTTTCCACCCGGCTTTAATACTCTATGGTACTCATGGATAATCCCCGACGGATTTTCAGCCGGGCAGCCCATTTCCTTAGGACCAGGCCAGACGGTATCCACACTCCATACCCAGTCAAAAACACCGTCATCAAATGGAAGGTTGTTTACATCACCGTATACAAAATCGAGATTTTCCTGTTTATGCATTTTATTTGCATAATCCAGGAAATCCCTGGATATATCCAATCCGGTAACATGACCTTCTTTACCGGTCTGTTCTGCCAGGATCCGGGTAATGAAACCCGGACCGCAACCGGCATCAAGACCTTTGCTCCCGGGAGGGATCGCTATTTTACCGATGATCTTCCTGAATAATGGTTCCCGGAATACTGTTAAAACCTTAAAAACATACAGCTCGTATGATAATTCCTGGTGATTGTTCATACATTATTATATTGTGAAACCTACAAGTATTGGATATACAAACAATAAAATTAATAATTAACTGCATAAGGATTCCATCTGGTTTAGCCCTCGTCACCCCGACGTAAGTCGGGGCACCTCTTTCAAAATATTCCTCCCCTCTTTTCGTTCTCTAAACAAATTCCTGTTGATAAGTAAATCGAAGCTGTTGAAGAAAGCTTACACAAATTTTTAATTTTGTTCCTCATCCAAATTATCAGGCATGTATAAAGGCTTTTATATTATTGTGGCTGTGATATTTATTGGTTTTTCTCTGTCGAACAACCTCATAGCCCAGCAAACGGCAGTTTATGACGAACCCCAGGCCAGCTATGAACTTGGGATGGAACTCTACATTCAGGAAAAATACGGTGCTGCACAGGAGCAGTTCCGTAATGTGATCCAATCTGTTTCTGACCCGAACGACCTGCTCAGGGTCAATGCCAGTTATTATGACGCAGCCTGCGCCATGGAACTGGAAAACAACGATGCGGAATATAAAATCCTTAATTTTATAAAAAATCATCCTGAAAACAGCAATACGCAACTGGCGTACTTTCAGCTTGGCAGATATCTGTTCAAGACCGGGGATTACGGCGGAGCCCTTAATGCTTTCAAGGAAACCGACCAGTTCAGCCTGAGCATGGATGAAAAGCTGGAATACTTTTTCAAAACAGGCTTCTGCTATTACAGGCAAAAGAACTATGAAAGGGCCAAAATTGAATTCCGCAAGCTGCTCGACCGCGACAATCCTTACCAAAACTCTGCAATTTACTATTATGCCCATATTGCCTATCTGGAAGGCGATTACAACACAGCCCTGATATATTTCGAAAAGATTAAGAACGACAGGATTTTCAAAAAGACAATACCCTTATACCTGGTCCATATTTACCATCAACAAGGAAATTACAACAAGGTTATTGAGGAAGGGGTTCCTATGTACGAATCCGCCTCCAGCCGCGACAAAGCCGAACTGTCCCACCTAATTGGAGATGCCTATTACCAGCAACGAAACTACGCCGAAGCCCTCCCGTATCTCGAATTATACAGCCGGACAGCCCGAAGGAGCATGAGCCGGGAAGATAATTACGAGATGGCCTTCACTTATTTCGAACTAAAAATGTACCGTGAAGCCTCAAACTTCCTGCAACTTGTTGCCACAGAAGAAGATGCGCTTTCCCAGAACGCTTATTACCTCCTGGGTTATTGTTACCTGCAAGACAACCAGAAGCAATTTGCTTCCAGCGCCTTTGCATCGGCCAGCAAAATGGATTTCGACAAAAATATCCAGGAAGATGCGCTGTTCAACTTCATCAAACTAAGCATGGAAATAAGTAAAGATCCATACAACACGGCCATAAAAAACCTTGAAGCCTATCTTAACGATTACCCGGAGTCACCACGGCGTGCGGAAGCTTATAAATATCTCGCCAACCTTTACTTGTCAACGCGTAATTATAAAAATGCCCTCGAATCGATCGAGAAGATCCCGTATCGTGATGAAAACCTCAATATCGCGTACCGCAAGATATTATATTACAGAGGCATAGAATTATTCAACCAGAACGACTTCCAGGAAGCCATCAATCTGTTCAAGAAATCCGCAGAAAACTCAAAGGATCCGGTAATGGTGGCCGAAGCCGATTTCTGGATCGGTGAGTCATTTTACAGAATGGAAAACTATTGGGGTGCGATGAAATATTACAAGCAATTCCTGAACACGAGCGCTTCCAGACAATCGGAATATAAAGCCACCGCCATGTATAACCTTGGATATGTGTATTTTAAACGCGATGATTATGCCGGCGCTGTTGAATGGTTCGGGAACTTTATACGTGAAACAGGCGAATCTGTCGGATCAAAGATGGTGAACGATGCACTGGTCCGCCTGGGTGATTGCTATTTTATCAGCAAAGACTATTCCCGTGCCATCACATATTACGACAAGGCTCTGCGAATAAATAAGGTTGACTCCGATTATGCGTTAAACCAAAAAGCAACAGCGCTGGGAGCCCTTGGAAAATTCAACGACAAGATAAACACACTGGCAATCATCATAAATCTGCATCCTAATTCAACTCTGGCTGACGATGCTACTTTTGAAATCGCAAATACTTATCTCATTACCAACAATAACCAAAAGGCATTGCAGTATTACGACAAACTGGTGAAGGATCATCCCAGAAGCAGTCTTGCCACAGCGGGTTTGCTTAAAACAGGGCTCATTTATTACAATCAGGACCGCAACCAGGATGCCATCCGGGTTTTCAAGCAGGTAATTCATGATTACCCCGGTACGGCGGAAGCCAGGGAAGCATTGAACAGCTTGCGTAACGTGTACATCGATATGAACAGAGTGGATGAATACTATGCATTTGCCAACAGCTTGTCGTTCGCTTCTGTGACTGTAACCGAGCAGGATTCCATCACCTATATCGCTGCGGAAAATATTTACATGGATAATCGCTGCGACGATGCCATTAAAGCTTTCGCAAGCTATCTTCAGCGATTTCCCGATGGCTATTTTGCACCCAATGCCAATTATTACATGGGAGAATGTCTGAAAAAGGCAGGAAATGAAGATGAAGCCTTTGCAGCCTTTGAACAGGTTACGCAATTGCCCCGAAGCCGGTTCACGGAAAATGCACTTGCGTATGCCGCCAGGTTTAATTACAGCAAAAACAATCATGAACGTGCCTTGGAGCAGTATATAGCTCTCAAAGATGTTGCCGAAAACAAAAACAATATCCTGGAAGCCTACGCAGGGCAAATGCGACTGTATTACACACTTGAGAGATATAACGAAGCTGTTGAGGCAGCCATGAACCTGTTAAAAACAGAAACGGTCTCCAATGAACTGATACAGGAAGCACACATCACCCTGGCCAGAAGCTATTTCAAGCTGAACGACCTGAACATGGCGCAAAATGAATATTCCATCACTGAAAAGCTAACAGGTTCAGAGCTGGGGGCAGAAGCAAAGTATCATCTCGCTCTTATTGCCTTCACCACCGGAAAGTACATGGAAGCGGAAGAACTGATATTCCAGCTTGCCGAAAAATACGGAGCCTATGATTATTGGGTTGCCAAAGGATTTATCCTTCTGGCCGATGTTTACGTGAAACTTGATAATGTCTTTCAGGCCAGGCAAACATTGCAGAGTATCATCGACAATTACCAGGGTCCTGAGCTCGGGGAAATTGCACAGGAAAAACTCAGGATTTTACAGGAAGAACCATCCCAAAACAGATAAACAGTATGTATATGCATATATCAGCGGCAAGCCAAAAGACCATAATCTTAGTTATTCTGATTATGGCCGTTCCTTTCATCCTGGCCGAAACAGTTTATTCACAGGGAAGAAACGAAGAGGTGACTATCATTGCACCATATAAGCCAACTATTTCGGATGCTTCCAAGATCAACGTTAATCCGGAGATACAAACGGAAGAATCCAGGATGCCTGAAATGCAATACTCTATCCTGCCGGTCAGGGCAGAAACATTTATCACACCCGAGCCGGTGGATGCAACCCATAAACCGCTGGAAAGATATAAAAACCTGAAAAGAAATTTTCTGAGAGCAGGTTTTGGCAACTACACCACTCCGTATTTTGAGTTTTTCGCCAACAGCAGGCAATCGGAAGAACATGCCCTTGGGGTTCACCTGAAACACATCTCATCATCCGGAACAATAAAAGACTACGCCAATAGCGCATACAGCAGAAATAAAGCCGTTGTTTTTGGCAGGAAATATTTTGACAACCATGTTTTGGGCGGTGAATTCAGTTACGACAGGGATGTATATCACTGGTACGGATATAAACCTGCCGAATTTGACAGCATAGATCTTTCCAAAGACGATATCAAACACCGTTTTCAGAATATCGGCTTTAATGCTTATTTCCGCAGCACAAAAACCGATGAGGACGCTTTCAATCACTTTACTACGATCAAATACAACTATCTCACTGATAACTGGAATACCTCAGAGCAAAATATCCTGTTCACTGCCGGCATAAGCAAACGTTTCGAATGGTTCGATGTAACCGAGTACCAAACCGCCGGACTGGATCTTAAAGTGGATTATTACCTGAACGACGACAGCGTTTCCTCATACACAGGAGGACTTATCAAGGTCAGGCCCTACCTGAGTACTGATTTCAGGCAATACCGGTTTTATGTAGGTGCCGACCTGACATTCAGGACGGATTCCGCAGCAGATTTTTATTTTCACCCCATAATAAAAGTGGAAGCCGATCTTATTGAGGATGCTCTTACCCTTTATGCCGGCATCGACGGAAGCATACAAAGGGTATCCTATAAGGATTTAAGCCAGGAAAACCCTTATGTGCTGCCGATTATCCCTCTCGGATATATGAATGAAAAATTCAGGATTTCAGGCGGGATCAGAGGAAACATCTCGGAAAAGCTCAATTTCAATATTATGGCGGATAATACAACCGTTAACGATCTGCCGCTTTTTGTCAACGACACCGCCAACAAACTTGGGAACACCTTTACTGTCATCTACGATAACGCGAATATCTTCAGATTACGGGGTGAGATCAATATGAACACCACGGAAGCCCTTCGCCTTAACCTTTATGCTGATTTCAGGGGCTATACAATGAAAAACGAGGAAAAAGCATGGCATCGCCCCGGACTTCAGGCAGGTGCGCAGGTTTACTACACTATCCGCAAGAAATTCCTTACCGGAGCCGGAGTTGTTTTTACCGGTCCTATGTACGCCAAAACCATTAACAATAAAAATGAGGTCGAAAAAGAACAGATCAATGACTGGGCCGACCTCAGCCTTTCTTTCGAATACCGGATCACCGATTCTTTTTCAGCCTTTGTAAACCTTAACAACGTCCTGAATAACGGATACATGAAATGGTATAATTATCCGGTTCAGAAGTTTAATCTCCTGGCTGGTTTGGGTTATACTTTTTAGTCCTTAAAATTGATTCCGAAACCGGCTTAAATTCACCAGATTTTCAAATAAAATCAAAAACCTGGGATTTAACAGAATATTGTTAATAAAATCCCTGATTTTCTTTACTTTAAATAGATTCTATATCCTAAAAAAACACTATCTTTGCCAGATATCGTTTCTCTTATAACTTACTGATTATGACCACTGAAGAAAAAAACATTTCATCTCGGCAAAACTACACTGCAGACAACATCCAGGTGTTGGAAGGATTAGAGGCTGTCCGGAAGCGTCCGGCCATGTATATTGGGGATGTCAGCTTTCGCGGGCTGCATCACCTGGTTTATGAAGTTGTTGACAATTCTATCGATGAAGCGCTTGCCGGTTACTGTGACCGTATTGACGTAATCATACACCCCGACAATTCGGTGACCATCACCGATAACGGACGAGGTATCCCTACAGGATTGCACGAAAAGGAAAACCGTTCCGCACTGGAGGTCGTAATGACTGTCCTGCATGCCGGCGGCAAATTCGACAAAGGCTCCTATAAAGTCTCCGGCGGCTTGCACGGCGTGGGCGTATCCTGTGTTAATGCCTTATCGGCACACCTGAAAGTTACTGTTTACAGGGAAGGTAAAATATTTGTCCAGGAATATGAATACGGTAAACCTCTCTATCCTGTTAAAGTAATTGGAGAAACCGATGCAACAGGAACAGAGGTAACTTTCAAACCCGACCTTGGCATTTTTACCGTTAGTGAATACGATAATAGCATACTGGCAACACGTCTCAGGGAACTGGCTTTCCTGAATAAGGGCATTCGCCTGACTCTTACCGACGAAAGAGAAAAAGACGATGACGGCAATTTCCTGCACCATTCATATTTTTCCGAAAACGGTCTTATTGACTTCATCAACTACCTTGATGAAACCCGTGAAAAGCTGATGGATGAACCGATCTCTATGGAGGGGGAAAAAAATGACACTCCCATTGAGATCGCTATGCAGTATAACTCCTCTTTTGCCGAAAACATACACTCTTACGTCAACAACATTAACACCCATGAAGGAGGCACTCATCTTTCAGGGTTTCGCAGGGGATTGACCAGGACTCTGAAAACCTACGCTGAAAAATCCGGAATGCTGTCCAAGCTTAAATTTGACATCAACGGTGACGACTTCCGGGAAGGTCTTACAGCCATTATTTCGGTGAAAGTGGCAGAACCTCAGTTTGAAGGACAAACCAAGACCAAGCTTGGCAATAGCGATGTTATGGGCTCTGTCGATCAAATGGTAAGCGATCATTTATCCAATTACCTTGAGGAACATCCCAAGGAGGCCAGAACCATCGTCAACAAAGTGATTCTGGCTGCCACAGCAAGGCATGCTGCCCGTAAAGCACGCGAGCTGGTTCAGCGAAAAAACGTTCTCATTAGTTCTGGCCTGCCCGGCAAGCTTTCTGATTGTGAAGAGCGTGACCCGGCCAAAGCAGAGATATATCTCGTTGAGGGTGACTCCGCCGGCGGAACAGCCAAACAGGGCCGTGACCGAAGGTTCCAGGCGATACTCCCCCTAAGAGGCAAAATCCTGAACGTCGAAAAAGCCATGCAACATAAAATCTTCGAAAACGAAGAAATCAAGAATATCTTCACAGCTTTTGGCGTATCCATTGGTACAGAAGACGACAGCAAAGCATTAAACCTTGACAAACTGCGCTACCATAAAATCATCATCATGACCGATGCCGATGTTGATGGCAGCCACATCGCCACGCTGATTCTAACCTTCTTCTTCCGGTATATGAAAGAACTGATTGAAAACGGTTACGTCTATGTGGCTACACCGCCCCTGTACCTTATCAAAAAAGGTAAAGAAGAAAAATATTGCTGGAACGAAGAAGAAAGGGAAAGGGTGGTGGCTGAGTTTTCATCGAACGGCAGCGAAAAAGGAATAGGCATACAACGCTACAAAGGTTTGGGTGAAATGAACGCTGAACAGCTTTGGATGACAACCATGGATCCGCAATTCAGAACCTTGCGCCAGGTGACCATCGAAAATGGCACGGAAGCCGACAGGGTCTTCTCTATGCTCATGGGCGATGAGGTACCACCCCGCAGGGAATTCATAGAACAAAATGCCAAATATGCCAACATTGACGTATAATTTGGTTCATCCTTAAAAATAAAAGAGGCCGCTTTACCTGAAAAGCGACCTCTTTTTTTTCGTAACCAAAAGGCAGCCCCTGAAGAATTGATGGTGTGAATTAGTCATGAAAAAAAAGCAATAGCACAATTATTATGAAAAAAACCTAGAATTATGAAAAAAGCAATCTTCAGGGGCTTTCAAAGAACTGGATTAACAAATTAATTAACCAATCGACACTAACAAAAATAATATCACTTCCTGCTGAAAAAAAGCAGAAATCAGGATACGGCAGTAACAAAAAAGTTAACGGTTTCTATTGATCCAGAGCCTGGTTAAGAAAATCTACCAGGGGTTTCATCACCCGGTAAGAATTCAGCACATGAGCAGCGTAATCCTCCCCACCGGCAGTATTGTCATCCACATTCCTTCCTACAACATAACTCTTGTATTTCAGCAGTTCCATATCGGCAAAACTCTTATCAAAGCCCTGTGGCGGACGTTGTAGCTTATGGTCGAACATCTCACCAAACTCCTGACGAAAGTCATCTGAGTATAGGATAGACTTAAATTTCTCCGGATTGTAATAGATCTCCTTTCTGACCAGGTTCAGTACATCGCCCGGGGGCATGTAAATACCACCTCCGGCAAATGACCCACCCGGTTCCAGATGAACATAATACCCGGCAAAAGGCTTTTTCCTTCCACCCTTGCTAAAAAACGCACCAAAATTTGTTTTATAGGGTGATTTATCATTGGAAAACCGAACATCGCGAAAGATCCTGAAGACACAATCCTTGGGTTTTAATCCCGCCAGTGCAGGATCCATGCCGGATAGTCCTTCTATAAGCTTTGCCGTGAATTCCAGGAAACTGCGCCTTGCATCTTCATAGCTGCTGCGGTTGGCGTCAAACCATTCTTTATGATTATTTTCCTTTAAATCTTTCAGGAAGGTGAGGACATTTTGCAATTTCATGGACTAATGGTTAAGAGATGACAAATTCTTTTAACTATGAACACAAAGATCGTAAAACTGTTTGTCTGTCCTTACATTTTTTTTATCCTGGTCACCCTTTTCCTTTTCCAGGGAAAAGTACAAGGACAGACCGGAGCCAGGGCTGCCTCTCTTGCAAATGCAACAGTTGCCGATAATGGCTTTTGGGCAATTATGGGCAATCCGGCAGGGCTTAATGGCATACAGGGGATTCAGGGAGGACTATCCATTGCCGACCGCTTTTTAGTCAGCGAACTTCGGCAGGGAACCTTCGCCCTGGCTGTTCCTGTTAACAGAGCTCACACCGGATTCAGCCTGTCCCGGTATGGGTTTGGGCTCTATTCGGAAAACCGTGCAGGAATAATTTATTCCGGCCAAATCCTGGAAAAACTGTGCATCGGGGCAGAATTGCATTATACCTGGATAGTGGTTGGTGAATCAAAGGAACAGGAGCACCGCGTAAATTGCAACCTGGGTATGATATTTAAAGCCAATGAAACATTGTTCCTGGGTTTGCATACCGGGAATCCTGTATCCTTCTTCCAGGATGATCCAACGGAGTTGCCATGCATCCGTTTGGGTGCAAAATTCCTGCCATCTCAGGAATGGCTCATCCTTTTTGAGGTTGATAAAACACTTTACCGTCCCATTTCCTGGAAAGCCGGCATGGAAATATCACTCCTGCAACAAGTGTTCTTGCGTACCGGGATCAGTGTACCTCCCCTTTCGCTGTCGTTCGGGGCCGGATACATCAACGGTCATTTCACCATCGACCTTGCCTCAGCTTATCACTATGTGCTAGGCTTTTCGCCTCAATTATCCATCATTTACAGTTTCAATAAATGAAAAGTATCTATTTCATATCGCTAAATCTGATCCTGCTTTTCATATCTGCTAAAGGACAGCAGGAGCAAGGCCTGCAGGAATTGGAGAACAACCTGGAAGAGATGGCCTCTGACGGATTGGAAGCTCAGATCCCCTATGAGATTTTAGAAGACCTGTCGGCAATGATTGAGAGACCTATTATCCTGAATAAAGCCACAGCCAAGGAACTGGAAACACTAACACTGCTCAATGACTACCAGATCAGCCATTTCCTGGAATACAGAGAAGAATACGGTGAACTACTCAGCTTCAATGAGATCCTGGCTGTTCCCGGATTCAACACCGCCATCCTGGAACAAATACAACCTTTTGTTTCGCTCAATGGAGAAAAGGACATGAAATTGCCTGTCCTTGCCAAAACCAGAAAAACCAAAGCCTATCTAATAGGCAGATATTCCAGAAATTACCTTTTATCTTCAGGGAATGGCAAATCCCAGAAAGAAGAACCGGATTATCTGGGTTCTCCTGATAAATATTATCTAAAAACCACGGTAGAATACCGAAATCACTTATCTGCAGGATTCCTGGCAGAAAAGGATGCCGGAGAACCATTCTTTGCCGGAGAGATCCCCGACACATTGAAGGAGTTCCGCAAACCCGGCTTCGACTTCTATACGGGGTTTATTGCCTTTCAGAATTGGAAATTTATTAAGAAAATTGTTGTAGGGGATTTTCATGTACAGGCAGGACAAGGGCTTACGTTGTGGACATCCAACCACTGGTCGGCGCCTTCCATGCCTTCCCAGATCATCAAAAGAGGCCAGGGTATTAAATCATCGGCATCATCGGAAGAAAACCGCCTGATGCGTGGTATTGCCACTTCAATCCAATGGCATAACTGGGAAACCACGGCATTCTGGTCGAGGATGACCAGAGATGCGAATCTGTCGGACGATTGGGAAACAGCCGGGACCGGTCTCATGATATCCTCTTTGCAGGAAGGCGGCTACCATCGTACTCCGGGAGAGATCATGAACAGAGATGCTATTACTATGACCACGATGGGGATAAACCTAAAACACGCAGGGCACTGGTACAAGGCCGGAATTACAGTAACCCGAACGGAACTTTCTGCCGGCCTGGAGAAGTCAAATCAGCCATACAAACAATTCAGGTTCAGTGGAAAAGCCATAAACAATGCAGGAATCAACTGGTTAATTAAACCATTGAACAAGGTTGTGCTCATCGGCGAGTTTTCCCTGATGTCATTCCGTTACTGGGCTATGTTGCATAGTCTTACCGTATTTCTCAACCGTGGAGAGCTATCGATACTCTATCGAAATTTCTCCCTTCGCTACGATAATCTCCTGAACAATCCATACCGGACCGCATCGGGAGGCTGTGAACAAGGAGTATATGCCGGTGTATTGCTGAATGTGATTGCCAAATGGACATTAAACGCATATATAGACCTGGCGTGGTATCCCTGGCTAAAATTTGGAACCGATGCTCCATCCCAATCCCGGAAATATAAAATCAGCATTGTTCATGAAATCAACCGAAATGCAGATCTTAGCTTATCTGCAAACTACGGCTATAGTGAAAAAAACAGAAGTACCACCCAGGAATACCTTCACACGCTACATAGCCAGGAATCCTGGAAAATCAACCTGGGTTTTGCTTATGCAGCCAGTTCTTCCTTTAGTGTCCGCACGAAGCTCGGAAGCAACATGGTGAGTATTCCGGAAGGACAAGCCAGGGTAACCAGTACAGGTGTGAGTATATCGCAGGATCTTCTATATCGTCCTCCCGACAAATCACTTGCCATAACCTTCCGTTGGATGCTTTTTGACACGGATGACTACAACTCCAGAATATATCAGTACGAACATGATGTATTATATGCTTTTTCCATACCTGCCAGTTATGGCAGCGGGTTAAGGTGTTACCTGCTAATAAAAACGGGTATAACGCGGGGCACTGAGCTCTGGTTTAAAACGTCATTAACACGAAATCTGCGCAAACCCGGAGGCGGGGGAAGCAATCAAACAAACCGTGAAACCTCCATGGAAGCCCGGATACAGCTAAGAATAAGGCTTTAGAACATTTTCGACCGTTTAACAAGATATGGAAGGAGGATTTGTTCAAACCCACGACTTATATCAGCCTCAACAAAATCTATCCGGTAACTGCCACAACGTAGCATAAGCTCCTTCCTGTAACTATCTACGGCACGGGTGTAGTCCTTTCTGACATCATGCGGATTGAGTTTTATCTCCTCTCCATTTTCAAGGTCCACAAAACGGTAGGGACGATTATCATAGCGAAACTCAAGTTCATGGCTTTTATCCGTAACATGGAAGAGCACCACTTCATGCTTGTTATGCCGGAGGTGCTGCAGTGCAGAAAACAAAGCACCGGGATCATCTTCCTGGTCGAACATATCACTAAAAATTACCACCAGTGAACGTTTGTGTATCATCTCCGCAATACGGTGCAGAGATTCAGCAACAGAGGTACTCTTTCGCACTTTCGGACGACCTGCAACCAGCATTTTCTCCATCTCTGAAAAAAGGTAGCGGGCATGAACAGTGGTAGAGCGTGCACCGGTTGCAAGCTCAATTTCTGATGAGAAGATACTCAATCCGAATGCATCCCTTTGTTTTCTGAGCAATTCGATCATGGCCGCTGCCGCATAAACAGAAAAGGTGATTTTATTGGGTTTATCCACTTTCAGTTCATCCATGACAGGGAAATACATAGAAGAGGAATTGTCGATCACGATCTGGCAGCGCAGGTTTGTTTCCTCCTCAAAGCGCTTGACAAACATTTTATCGGTTCGGCCGAAGAGTTTCCAGTCGACGTAACGCACCGATTCTCCTGTATTGTAAGCACGGTGTTCTGCAAATTCAACGGAAAAACCATGGAAAGGACTCTTATGCAATCCCGTGATAAACCCTTCGACCACCTGCCTGGCGATCAATTCAAGAGATCCGAACTGCTGCAGCCGCTTCAGGTCAATCGTTGCACCCATAATCTTATTTAAATATAAAAAAGAGTGGTAGTTGCATAACTGCCACTCCCATTATTATTAGAAAACTACCTTTTACAGGATAGCTTCCAGCTTGTTGGTAAGCACCTGTTTCGGCACTGCACCAACCTGTTTATCAACCACCTGTCCGTTCTTAATGAACAATATGGTTGGTATATTCCGGATACCAAACTGGGCAGTAACCTTTGGGTTATCGTCCACGTTCACTTTTCCTACAACAGCTTGTCCACTGTATTCGTTACCAATTTCCTGAACAATGGGGCCTACCATCCTGCATGGACCGCACCATTCTGCCCAGAAGTCAACAATTACAGGCTTATCTGCCTTTAATACCAATTCTTCAAAATTTCCGTCGGTAAATTCAAGAGCCATTTTTTACTGTTTAAAATTTAACAATGAAACACCAAAAATATTAATTTATTGCGATGTAGATAGACATAACAATTCTACATCAGAATAGTTTACATTCAATTTCCTTGACTTTCTGTACTTCCCTGGTAAATTCAGCGGGATTGACCCTATTGTTTTTTGTCTTCAATTCCACTCCTATCTTCTCCAAAGGATCACGCACATTGATTCTTACGGGACAAGTTCCAGGATGTGACTGGATGATTTGTTGAATTTTTCGAATAAGATTGCTGTCAAGATCGGAAATATTCACGGAAAGCCGGATGCTTTTGGTGAATTTTTCCAACACGTCGGGAAGCAAGATCATGGCCGAGATTTTGACCTCGAGCTGGTCATCACTGTTAAATCTTTTTTCAACACGTGCACGGGCCAGCACATGGGCACCATCATCCAGGAAATGTTTCATTTTCAGGTACTCCTCCGAAAATATCATAAAAGACCGGGTATCGGTATAATCCTCCATTACGAATAATCCAAAGGGTTTACCATTTTTGGCAATTTTACTTTGGCTTGAGATGATCATCCCGGCAAATGAGATCTGCTTGTTTTCATATTGCCTCAGGTTCTGATTCAGATCGGTCAGTGAGCAGCTACTGAAGTTTTCGATTTCGATACGATAATTATCCAGGGGGTGTCCCGACATATAAAACCCTGTAACATCTTTTTCATTTTTAAGCTGTTGGAGTTTCGACCAGGGCTTACAATCGGGAAGAGCCGGATCTTCAATTTCCACCTCAACTTCGTCACCGAAAAGAGATTGCTGAGCTGAATTGATCCTTTCCTGGTATCCTGATGCGAAGCGTATGATTTTGTCAAGAAAAATACTATCTTCAGTATCTGACCGATAGAAATACTGAGCCCTGTGTGTTCCCTCAAAGCCGTCGAATGAGCCCGCCATCACCAGTGCTTCTATACAACGCCGGTTTACATTGCGCAGGTTGACCCTTTTGGCAAAATCAAAGATACTTTTAAACGGTCCGTTTTGATCTTTTTCCTCCAGGATGCTTATAACGGCACCTTCTCCAACACCTTTAACGGCGCCCAGACCGAACCGGATCTGTCCTTCTTCATTTACCGTGAAGTGCAGGCTGCTTTCGTTGATATCCGGCCCAAGGACATCGATATTCTGACGCTTGCACTCATCGATAAAGAATTTGATCTTCTTGATATCGCTAAGGTTGTGAGTAAGCACTGCTGCCATATATTCAGCAGTATAGTTTGCCTTAAGATATGCCGTATGGTAAGCGATCACCGAATAAGCAGCCGAATGGGAACGGTTAAAACCGTATTCGGCAAAGCGCTCCATAATACTGAATACTTCATCGGCAATATCACCGGGTATGCCTTTTGATTCTGCACCTTTTACAAATTCCGCCCTTTGTTCCACCATGGCATCCATTTTTTTCTTGCCCATGGCCCTTCGCAACAGGTCTGCTTTTCCCAGGGAGAAACCGGCCATGAGCTGAGCTGTCTGCATGATCTGCTCCTGATAAACCATAATGCCATAGGTCGGT
The DNA here is from genome assembly GCA_018831055.1 of Bacteroidota bacterium. Taxonomy (NCBI): domain Bacteria; kingdom Pseudomonadati; phylum Bacteroidota; species Bacteroidota bacterium. The sequence continues at coordinate 26,084 of JAHJRE010000017.1, read as the reverse complement.
TTAAGGATTTCTTCCAGGAGCGGGTGTGGATATTCAACCTTTTCCCGCCCATGCTTGCGGTTGATATAAATGGGTATAAAGTTCATCGGCCCCGGACGATACAGGGCATTCATGGCAATAAGGTCTTCTATGTTATTTGGTTTCAGCTCCTTGAGATAGTTACGCATGCCATCCGATTCAAACTGAAAAGTGCCGATCGTGTCACCCCGTTGGTACAGCTCAAATGTCTTTTTATCATCCAGGGGTATTTTATCAACATCAATTTCGAAATTATGCCTGCGACGTATATTCTCTATTGCATCTTTAATGATCGACAGGGTTTTTAATCCCAGGAAATCCATCTTCAGCATACCCACCGATTCAACAAGCTTACCGTCATATTGCGTAACCGGAAGATCGGAATCCTTGGCAGTACTGAGAGGGATATGATCCATAAGATCATCGGGTCCGATGATCACGCCGCAAGCATGTGTACCCGTGTGGCGTGCGGATCCTTCAAGGGTTTCGGCAAAAAGCAATGTTTTTTTCTGAAGCTCTTCCCCATCATTCTTGATATCATTGAGTTCTTTAACTTCATTATAGGCCTGAGAAAGTGATATCCCGGGTTTTTCAGGAACCAGTTTTGCCAGGCGGTCGGCATCCGGCAACGGGAGTTTCAGCACTCTGGCAACATCGCGAATGGCCAGCTTAGCCGCCATAGTCCCGAATGTTACAATTTGAGCCACTTTCTCCCGCCCATATTTCTCCACCACATATTTTAAGACCTTATCCCTGCCTTCGTCATCAAAGTCGATATCGATGTCAGGCATGGTGACCCTTTCGGGATTCAGGAAGCGCTCAAAAATCAGATTATACCTGATGGGGTCAATATTGGTAATGCCGGTGCAGTATGCGACCGCTGAACCTGCAGCGCTTCCCCTTCCCGGCCCCACGATCACTCCCATTTGTTTCGCAGCTCTGATAAAGTCCTGAACAATCAGAAAATAACCCGGGAAACCCATTTGCCGGATCACAGACAATTCGAAATCGATTCTTTCCCTGATTTCATCGGTTAAATCAGGATAAAGCTTACTTGCTCCTTCATACGTAAGGTGCCGGAGATATTCATTCTCGCTCGTGAATGTCCCGGGAAGCGGAAAATGCGGCAGAATAATCTTTTTGGAAGTTATATCATAATTTTCAACCTTTCCGACTATCTCCCGTGTATTTGCCAAAGCTTCAGGAATATCCGGAAATAGCGTCTCCATCTCCTCTTTCGATTTAAGGTATTCCTGTCCTGTATAGGAAAGACTCGATTCAGCATCAATATCTTTGCCGGTATTCAGACAAATAAGAATATGATGTGCTTCAAAATCATCTTTCCTTATAAAATGCACATCGTTCGTGGCAATCAACTTCACACCATATTTGACCGAAAAATCCCGCAACACTTTGTTTACAGCCATTTGTTCCGGCAGCCCATGGTTCATGAGTTCAAGATAAAAATCCTCACCAAAAATATCAAGGTACTCTTCCAGAATCAGGGCAGCCTGATCTTCTCCCCTATTTATTATAGCTTTAGGGATCTCACCGCCCAGGCAAGCTGAGGAAGCAATGAGTCCATGGTGATACTTACGAAGAAGCTCCTTATCAACCCGGGGATGATAATAGAAGCCTTCTGTATAACCAAGGGAACTAAGCCGGCTGAGATTGCGGTAACCTTCCAGGTCCTTGGCAAGAAGGATCAGATGAAAGCTGTCGCGGTCAACCTTATCAAATTTATCGAGACGGGTACGCGCTGACACATATACTTCACAACCGATAACAGGTTTTACCCCCCTTGCCCGTGCTTCCTGAAAAAAATTCAGCACACCATATAAATTCCCGTGATCCGTAATTGCAAGTGAATCCATCCCCAATGAAACAGCCGTATCGAGCAGGTCCGGAATTTTTGCCGCACCATCGAGAATAGAAAACTGAGTATGTACATGTAAATGAGTAAAATCAGGCATTTTGAAATAAGTGATTTCCTGGGTTATCGCTGTTTGTAAAAGTAACATTTTGCATTATGGAAAGTTCCCGCTGTTGAAAAGTTTTAAAAACTGAAGAAGTGTTTGCAGGAATGTTTCATTCCTGTTTGTGTTTTTTTAACATGCCCGTTTCATAAATCAAAAAAAAATTCGGATATTTGCACCCCAAAATAAAAACAATCAATTTATTATCAATTATGGCAACGAAAATCAGACTGCAAAGAAGAGGTAAAAAGGGTCGCCCCTATTACCACATCGTTATTGCGGATGGTCGTGCACCACGTGACGGAAGGTTCGTTGAGAAGATCGGGGTTTATAACCCGGTTGCCAATCCTGCAGAGGTTGACCTCAATTTCGAAAGGGCAATCTACTGGTTACAAAGCGGAGCACAGCCAACCGACACGGTACGATCCATCTTTTCCTTTAAAGGTGTATTGTACAAAAACCACCTGCTTAACGGAGTTAAAAAAGGTGCTTTAACCGAGGAACAGGCAGAAGCCAGATTCCAGTCGTGGTTAAACGAAAAAGAGGATAAATACAGGAACAAAGCCAAGGAAATCCTTTTGACCGGAAAGGAAGACAAGAAAAAGCAACTCGAAGCCGAACGCAAGGTTAAGGAAGCCAGAGAAAAAGAACTTGCCAAGAAACGCGCTGCCGAACTTGGTAAAGTTGCTGAAGCTGAGGCATCAGAAGCAAGCCCGGAAACCGAAGCTACCCCTGAACCGGAAGCAATAGCCGAACCGGAGGCTGCACCGGAAGCTGCCCCTGAACCGGAAGCAGTAGCCGAACCCGAAACTGCACCGGAAGCTGCCCCTGAACCGGAAGCAGTAGCCGAACCCGAAACTGCACCGGAAGCTGCACCTGAACCGGAAGCAGTAGCCGAACCCGAAACTGCACCGGAAGCAGAATCCACAGCCGAACCTCCTGTTGCTGAAGAACCTGCTCCTGAAAACACAGAAGAAGAAAAAAAGGAAGAATAGAAAACTTCACTCTATAGTAAAGCCGGGAATCATCCCGGCTTTTTTTTTGCAACTGGCAAAGAATAGAACATAATCTTAAAAAACTTGCTTTAAATGGTTTTTTCCTGTAGGTTTGAATTAAATTCACCATCATGAACAAGGAAGAAGCTTTTCTGGCAGGGAAAATAGTCAAATCACCCGGGATCAAGGGGGAACTGATGATTGCGCTCAATCTGCCCTGGGAATCATTGGCAGAAAAGGCCGACTTCCTTTGGATTGATCTCAATAACAGGCTTATTCCGTTTTATGTTGTGGAAATATCAGGGGAAGGTAAAAATGTCTGGGTAAGCCTGGAAGACATCTGCAATCCTGAAACGGCTAAACCTCTTATCAAAAGGGACGTTTATCTATCCATCGATAAAATCCCAAAACAATTCCGGAAAAGTATTAACCCAGGAATAATAGAGGGTTACAAGGTAAGTGACATTACATACGGTGAAATCGGCGTAGTAAAGGAGGTGATCGCCGGTACTGTCCAGGATATCATTCTGATCTCCGGGAAAACTCATGAGATCATGATACCGGTTGCGGAGGATATCATCCTGGGTATGGACAATAATAAAAAGACTATAACCATCAATGCTCCGGAAGGATTGATCGACCTTAATAAACCATGAGCAAACCTTTCCATTTCAAATATTTCTATTTATACGACGACCAAAGTACCATGAAAATTGGCACGGATGCGGTTTTGCTGGGGGCATGGACAGAAACCGGAGGAGTATCCCGCATCCTTGATGCAGGTACAGGATGTGGGATCATTGCTTTGATGCTTGCTCAGCGATCTCAATCCCAAATACTTGCCATAGATATTGACAGTGCTTCCGTGGAACAGTCATCCCGAAACTTCCGGATTTCTCCATGGAAAGAGCGATTAGAGGCCAGACAGATCTCCATCCAGGAACTGGCTTTGCATGACAGATCATGCTTCGGACTTATTGTCAGCAACCCTCCCTATTTCAGTAAATCGCTTAAACCCGGCAATCAGCAAAGAAAACTGGCCAGACACGATGATATGCTGACTCCGGAAGAACTGATTATTTCCGTTGATCGCTTATTGTTACCTGCAGGTCGTTTCAATGTGGTTCTACCATCAACGGCAGAAGCCTCATTCCTTTCACTTGCCCGGATTCACAATCTTTGGCTTGAAAACAAATTGACCTTCATTCCAATTCAGGGAAAAAGACCCAACCGGATATTGTTGTCGTTTTCGCGTTCACATTCAGACAGTATCAAAAATGAAATCCTAACCATGAGAAATGCCGATGGGACTCATACGGATGAGTTCGTGGAGTTTACCAAAGATTACTATCTGTTTGATCCGGAAATGATACGGGAGAGACTAAACACAAATCAAAATGCGTAAAATATTACTTGAACTGACAGTATTTCTTTGCGGAGCCGTAGTCATGATCTTTGAGATCCTGGGCTCAAGGGTGCTGGGACCCTATTTGGGCACATCGATGTTTGTGTGGACCAGCCTAATCGGTATCATACTAGGTAGTCTGAGCCTCGGGTACTGGTTGGGAGGCATGCTTTCCGACCGTAAGCCGTATTTTGGGGCATTGGGTCTTGTCATTCTGGGTGCAGCCATTGCAATTTCTTTGACTTCCTGGATCGGGGAAGGCTTTCTCTCTTCGCTCTCCGGTATTTTGCCGGGAATCAGGCTTCCTGCCGTCATTGCCTCGATAGTACTATTTTCACCGGCAAGTATTTTCCTGGGAATGGTTACCCCTTATGCTGTCAGGTTGAAAATCCGCAATCTGCAGTCGAGTGGACGTACAGTAGGAAACCTCTATGCTATTTCCACTGTGGGATCCATTGCCGGGACTTTTTTGGCAGGATTCTTTCTTATACCGGCTTTTGGAACAACAAAAATCCTTTTTGCACTTTCAATTCTGCTGGTATTAATATCAGGAATGATTCTCTTCACCGGCTTAACCAGGAAAAAAGTTTTATTCTGGTTGCTTATTCCGGCTTCTTTTCCGTTTCTGATCTGTTTATCAGGAAGAAGCGGTAAAGATGTTCTCGCTGATGTTGACACAAAATACAACAGGGTCCGCATCCTGGATATACCGGATCCATTCAGTGGTAAGCCTTCCCGCATTATGATGATCAACGATGAACTCAGCAGCGCTATGTTCATGGATTCTGATTCACTTGTTTTTCCTTACACCCGATATTATAAGCTGGCTGAACATTTTGTGCCGGATTTCCGGCACAGCCTGATGCTTGGAGGCGCCGGATATTCATTTCCAAAGTATTATATTGACCATTATACAGATGCAAGCATCGACGTCGTTGAAATTGACCCTGGAGTCACCAGGCTGGCTTATGAATATTTTCGTTTAAAAGATAATTCCCGGTTAAATATTTTTCATGAAGATGGCCGCACATTTCTGAACCGCTCAAAGCAAAAATATGATGCTATCCTGGGGGATGCATATAAATCAATGTATTCCATTCCCTGGCAATTAACCACGCTGCAATCTGTGCAAAGACAATACGACCTGTTGAACGATGATGGAGCAATTATCCTGAATGTCATTTCTTCCCTCAGAGGCCCAGGAAGCCTTTTTCTGCAAGCAGAATTAAAAACGTACCAACAAGTGTTTCCGCAGGTATATCTTTTCAAGGCCATTGAAGGATATCAGGAAGATCAGATGCAGAGCATCATCCTGATAGCACTAAAAAGTAAGCTTCAACCAACTTTCCGCAGCGATAATGCGGAACTTGACGCATATCTTAAAACACTTGTCAGCCTGCAAATAGAAGATGGCATACCGGTTCTCACGGACGAATACGCGCCGGTGGATTACTTTGCCTTGCAATCATTGGAATAATCGTTACTTTTAATCATTAAACATTCTGAAAGATGAAAACACGTATTACCCTGATTTTCACATTATCACTGCTTCTTATCGTTTGGGGTTCCTGTACACGGCATGAGACTGAAACGCCACCGGTTTACATTGCCGTTTCAAAGGCATCCGAACCCGGAGATTTTGGTAATTACGGGAAATGGATCAAAAAAGCCGACAGCACAGTAGTTCTGATCGATGTATATTACATTCCTGCCGATTCCGCCATGAAGGTGCTGGAAACATGCTCCGGACTGCTTCTCACCGGAGGAGGGGATGTACATCCGTCGCGTTATGGCAGCACTTCCGATACAAGCATTTTCGAAGACATAAGTCTCAAAAGGGACGCACTGGAATTAGAACTGATTCGCAGGGCATTACAGTTGGGCTTGCCTGTTCTGGGCATTTGCCGCGGACTACAAATAATCAATGTATCCCAGGGAGGCACCCTGTACGCCGACCTGCCCACTGAAACCGACACAATGGTCAAACACCGTTGTGATGATTATCTGAATTGCCGGCATGAGGTAATTATCCAGGAAGAGAGCCTGCTACACAAGACAAGTTCTGTTGCAACAGGAATAGTCAACAGCAACCATCATCAGGGCATCAGGGAACTTGCACCAGGCTTGCAGGCAATTGCCCGGGCAAACGACAGCCTGACCGAGGCTATCCAATGGAAAAACCCAGAACAAAAACCCTTCCTGCTGGCTGTCCAGTGGCACCCGGAAAGAATGGATATTAGCAGCCCGCTTTCTCTTCCCATAGCTATGTACTTTTTAAGAGAGGCAAAATACTATAGCGTTAAGGATAAAGAATAACTTCACGGCTAAAAATCATATTCTTATAATGGAACTTAAACCTGTTTGGACTGACGAGTACGAAATCCGCTGGTACGACTGTAACATTGATGGAAAACTAAGTATTCCTGCACTTTGCAACTTCCTGCAGGAAACAGCGTGGCACCATGCCGACCACCTGGGTTTTGGCATGGAAGAAACTTTTGAAAAAGATATGGGGTGGGTACTCCTGGTTTTGCAAATCAAAATTGAATCCTACCCCGGCTGGCTTGAACATATTTCCCTCGATACTTGGCCGGCAAACCGTGAAAAATACCTGGCCTTCCGTGAATTCAGAATAAAGGATAAATCGGGTGACACTATCGGAACGGTCAGAGCAACCTATCTGATCATCGATCTGAAAACAAAAAGGCCTAAAAACACTGAATTACTGCAAAAATTAGAATACTTATGCCACGAAGAGCTGGCCGGGGATTTCAAAACATTTGCATTCGAAAAAGGCACACAACTAATCCCGGCAGGGGAACATAAAATTCTTTACTCCGATATTGATCATTACGGACATGCCAATAATAGCAAATACCTGCAATGGGTTATCGATGCCCTCCCAAATGATTTTATCCGTACGCATGTCCCCGATGTCATTGAAATTAAATTCCTTCACGAATGTTTTCTGGGTGAAAAAATAATGATATTTTCTAATCCTGTTGATTACAGCCATTTTGAAGGAAGACGGGAATCAGACGATGTAACCAATTTCCAGGTAAAGATCAGGTGGAAGATAATCCAATAAGGATATTGAAATAAGCGTGTTAAATATATGTTATTGATAAACAATCACTATCAGTTTGATTGACTGAAGTTTTTAGTAAAGCCTCAAATCTGCAAGCGTATTTAAAAAAATGCCACGAATACACGAATAAATTAAAATGCCACGAATGCACGAATAAATTAAAATGCCACGAATGCACGAATAAAAGAAATTCGTGCATTCGTGGCACTATTTTTCATTCGTGCATTCGTGGCATTTTTTTTCGCGGAATTAAGGTAAAGTAATAAATCAACATAATTTTATCCGATGGTATTAATGTTTATACTATATTTGAATTTCTAAAGACCAGACCCAACTCTTGCAGACTCTTATTATTGACCAGATACTTTGAACCATATGACCAAATGCGTTCAAATTTTTAACAAGTTGAAAGTAGCTTTCAGCTTGTCGGGGGTGTTAATCCTCCTCCTGTTGTTGCCTAATCACAGGATTTACAGCCAGCAATATATTGTTCATCATTACACTGAAAACGAAGGGCTTGCGAATTCAAAAGTCTACGATTTGATTCAGGATTCGTCAGGGGTTATGTGGTTTGCCACCAGGGCAGGCATTTCATCTTTTGATGGTTTGCGCTGGAAAACGCATGGTGTGATGGATGGCCTTCGCATCAGTTCCTATGAAAAACTTTTCCTGGATGAGAAAGGTCTGATATGGGCATTGCCGGGAAACGGGAGGTTCCATTTTGCCTGTTATAATGGTGAAAAATGGAAGATAATGCAGCCTGACAGTACGGATAACCTTATTTATCCGTATTCATCCTTTATTGTAAAATATGAAAAGGACAAACCCACATTCTATGTGGGTGGCTCTCATAGAATATGCATTTACCAGGATAAGAGCCTTATAACTTTAGACCAAAGCCATGGTTTGCAACAGGAAATTATCAGTGGCATGGCATTTTGTGATTCGGTATTATATATAGCAACTAACGAGGGTCTTTACACGTATTCGGAAGACACCTTATCCAAAGCGGATCAAATGAACCGGCATCTTCCCGCTGTTGACCTGCTGGGGATAAATATCGATAATCCGGGAAATGGCAAATGCAGGATTTGGGTAGCCGGTACTTCCTGGACAGGATATTTCCAGGATGGAAAATTTAAACTCATTAACAGGAATGTAAGCTTCAGAACAGATATCCGCTCATTTTACGTCAGAATATTACCTGACAAACACAAAGGGCTTTACGTCGCCAATCCTCTGACCATTTATTACCTTGATCCGGGATCCAGCTACCAGGAACATATAGGGATCAGGAGCGGGTTGATCACAGAGGGAGCTACAGGGATGATCTTTGATCATGAAAACAACCTCTGGATCAGCAGTTTAAGAGGAGTAAACAAAATTCCGTCCCGCTGTTTTGTCAGCTTCACCACGGATCATGGTCTTCTCGACAATGAAGTTACTGCCATTGTTGAAACCGAGCCCGGTATAATTGTTATAGGGCATCATGGCGGGGTGACTTTTTACGATGGCAAGAACTTCAGTAAACTGTTGTTTCCCAGCCGACCCGGGTTTGACAATATGGATCAAAGAATCCTTGATATGTTTGTGGACGACAAGAAGAACATTTGGGCTGCCACTTCTTTTTATGGTTTGGTTAAAATAACTCCCGATAACAGGATAGTAGAATACAGGGATTTTGCAAAGGGTAAAAATGTCAGCTGTGTGGTTACAAACAGAAAGGGTGACATTTTTGCAGCTACCGATTATGAAATCTATGTACTGAAGGATGGTCGTTTTGAACCAACAGATTATTTTTACAAGGACAATGTTTCCATCCGGCGATTGTTCTTCAGTTCCGACGATTCGATGTATATCTGCGGCTACAACGGGGTTGCCCGGGAAAAGAAAGGGAAATGGACGAAATTGCATTGGGATACTGAGGATCCTGCTGCTAAAAGTGCCTATTCTATATTTGAAGACAAGGACGGAACATTATATATAGGAACGCTTGCCGGACTGTATGAAATAAAAAATGACTCCGTAGTAAGGTTAAGGAGTAAACCGTTTCGTATCGACCGCCCGGTGTACCTTATTTTCAGCGATAATTCCGACAGGATATGGTTTGGAACCGATAACGGGGTTTTCCGCTGGGATGGAAGGAATTTAAAGCATTTCACGACTAACGATGGTTTAGCCGGGCAGGAAATAAACCGTGACGGTGGGCTATGCGATTATAAGGGAAGGATTTGGCTGGGTACAAACAACGGATTATCTCTTTTCCGGGAAGAATTTGACAAAGATATTTCAGAAATCTCCCCTCCCTTGCTAAGTCTTGATTATCTTGTTGCCGGACAAGATACCTTTGATTTTTCTCAACCTGTAAAACTACCCTATAACAGAAACAATCTAACTTTTCATTTTCAGGGCATTTCTTTCATTGATGAGAACCAACTATACTATCAATGTTTCCTGGAGGGACACGATAAGGAGTGGTCACCTGAATTCAGGGCACTTGACAACTCATACCGGTTCCAATACCTCAAACCCGGCGAGTACACTTTCAAGATCAGGGCCAGGAATGTACTGAATATCTGGAGCCCCGAGGTAACATCCTCAATTATTACCATTCAAAAACCACTCTGGGCCAGAAGCTGGTTTATTGCCCTTTATTTTGTGTTTGTAATTATTCTGGCCATTTTTGTCTGGAGCATCCTTAACAGCCGACGCTATGCTGCAAAACTAAAAAAGGAGGTCGAAGAACGAACCAGGGAATTGCAGGCCTCGGAACAGAGACTTCAGGATATAAATTCAACCAAAGACAGGCTGTTCAGCATCATAGGCCACGACCTTAAAAGCCCGTTCAACACAATCCTGGGGTATGCCGATCTCTTGATTAGTGAATACTACACCCTGACCGACGAGGAAAGGATCAAGTTTATCCGGCAAATTCGCAATTCATCCGGGAAATCATTTGAACTGCTTCAGAATCTGCTGGTCTGGGCGCTTTCGCAGGAAGGAAACCTTAAGTTCGACCCCTTGCCGATTAATCTTCAAAATACAGCCGAAGAAAACATAATGATGCTGAAAAGTACCGCTGACAGAAAACATATTAATATAATTAACGGAATTGCTAAAGATAGCACGGTATTCGCCGATAAACCCATGATCGATACTGTCTTCCGCAATATTATCTCCAATGCCATCAAATTTACCGGTGATAATGGACGTATTATCCTTACTTCCCGTATTGAAAACAATATGTTTTTTGTAAGCATTAATGACAACGGTACGGGTATTCCTATAGAAATTCAGGATAAAATCTTTAGTCTTGATAAACATGACCGCCCTTTAAAAATGCCGGAGAATTCGGGAACCGGACTGGGCCTTGTGCTCTGCCGTGATTTCATTAAAAGGCATAATGGAGATATTAAGATTCAAAGCGAACCCGGTAAGGGAACAACCGTAATCTTTTCACTGCCTTTGTAATGCCGGTCATTTTTCTATCTTTACCGGAAATAATTCCATTATGAGGCAAGCACATCCCGTCTGCCCTACTCATCGCATTTTACAGATTGACATTTTGCGGGGATTTGCCCTTGCCGGCATCCTCGTTGTCAACATCCTGGGCTATAATGCATCGCTATTTGACTTTGGAGGTTTTTACGGGTCCATTGAAGATCCCGGAATGAAAAATATCTATCAATTGATCATTGGACTTGCTTCCGACAAATTCATCTTCCTTTTCTCACTGCTGTTTGGAATGGGCTTTTATATGATCTACCAAAAACCCTGGGCCGATGAAAAAAGCTTCAGGATCATCTATTCACGCAGGCTTTTCTTCCTGATGCTTTTCGGGATACTCCATATTTTACTTTTCTGGGCAGGTGACATCCTGCTGGGTTATGCTATTCTTGGATTCATCCTTCTGGGGTTGAGAAAGTGGAAATCATCCTGGTTAATCATTTTATCCGCATTCCTTTATTTTTTCCCGGCGTTCTATATTCTTCTTCACTCCTTTTTTCCATCCATACCGGATTCCCTATCGTCTCTTACAGGATACACGATGGAAGATGTCCTGCCTGTATATTCCCATGGCAACTATTTTGAAATCATGAAACTGAGAATACATGAATTCTGGGCATTCCGCTATATCAACACTCTTTATTACTGGCCCAAGATAATGTCGCTTTTCATAGCGGGTATGCTGATCAGTAAACACTCCATCCTGAAGATCATTAATTCGCATCGTGCTATTGCTTTCTCTTTCCTGCTAATAATAAGCCTTATCGCTGTTTTACTGTTTTTCACCTTTGAATATATTGCTGCAACCCTGGCATCCGGTAATGAAAACCTCATGGCAGCAACGTATATGGGAAGCTATGAATTCATGAACCTGTTCTTTGGTTTCGGATATTTTCTGCTGATTGTCCTGCTTACCTCTTTCCGCGCCGGAAGCTTCCTTCTCAAACCTTTTTCATTTGCAGGAAGGATGGCTCTGAGCAATTATATCATGCAATCACTGATCGGGAGTCTTATTTTTTATGGCTATGGTCTTGGTATGTTTGGGATGGTCAGGCTCGACCAGCTTCTACTTATTGCGCTGGGGATATTTATCTTCCAGGTTGTGCTAAGCTGGCTGATCCTTCGCAGGTTCCGCTTTGGGCCTCTTGAATGGCTATGGAGAAAACTTACCTACGGAACAACCTGATCCCGTGTTAATTGAATAATATATTCTTTATGTTCAGGAAAAATCTGTAGCAATTGAGACCGCTCAGCAAGTTCGAAATCCGAAAAATCAAATCCCGGAGCTACCGTACATCCGGTAAGGCAAAACGATCCTGAATCTTTTAGTCTTGCAGCAAACCAGTGACCTCTGGGAATCATTACCTGAAATTGATGACCACTGCCAGGATCAGGGCCGAGCATTCGTATGTTCAGGGTTCCGTCATTCCCCAGTATAAACACCTCAAGGACCTCGCCGGCATGGAAATGCCAGAGTTCGTCTGACCTGAGACGGTGGAATGCGGAGAAATCGTTACCCTTCAGAAGATAATAAATGGATGTTATCAGCGATCTTTTTCCTGTATATCTTTCAGGAAGAGATTCTTCCGGAAGATCATCATCCGATCTGTGAATCTCACGATAGAAACCTCCTTCGGGGTGTGGCTGCAGGTTCAGCAGGCGGATCAGATCTTCTGCCTGTTTCATATTTACTCCCGCTCACTCAGGTTTTCATTGATAATATAGACCAGCCTTAATGTAATAACGCTGTTAAACTGATCACGCTCCCAGACCCTGGTAACACCCGGGGCATTGGGATCGGGAGGACTGGTTGGAATATAGGTAAATTGCCGGGTCCGGATAGGTACAACGGAACGGCTATAGCGAAGGTTTAAATGAAACTTATGGAAAAGTCGTATCATTACGTCAGCCACCGCGCTGAAATCATTATCGGCAAACTTCTTCACATCGGTATAAGGAGTCAGGTTCCCATCATCTTCAACTTCCTTGTATGAAACAAGCCTTCCCCACGACATACCTAATCCGGCACGTATTATATTTTTATCAATATAATGCACCAGGAGGGGGACCTCTACATAGTTCAAACGCAAGTTGTATTTCCAGGGATAATCGTTGCCCGGGTTTTCACCCTGACGGGAGCCTTTCTGTGAGAATGAAGTTTCAAGGGTGAGATCCCAGTTTTTCCCAAAAGGCAGGATAACCGCAGCGGCAACATTCATTCCCAACTTGTTGTATGTAAGCCCTGCATCGGCTTCATCACCGTTTAGCCTCGACAGGTTACCTCCCAAAGCCACTGCCCCGAGAAACCTTTGTCCGTTAACATCATTGATAAAAAAAGCAACAACTGCAATAAAAAAGACAATGAATTTGAGTCTCAGTATCCGCATATCATTCGATTCAGTGAATAGTTAACGACCATAAATGTACGATATTTTTCCGCTGCTAATTTTCCCCCGTCAGCCCCTTCATCGATAATTGTATTCTTTTCCGGGGTATATCCACATCGAGTACGCGGACCTGCAACTTCTGGTTCAGGCTGACTATGCTGCCCGGATCTTTCACAAACTTGTCGGCCATCTCACTGATATGCACAAGTCCATCCTGATGTACTCCAATATCGACAAAAGCGCCAAAAGCAGTTATATTTGTAACTATTCCCGGCAGGATCATCCCCGGCTTCAGATCCTCTATTTCATGAACATCCTGCGAAAACTCGAAAAGATCGAATTTCTTCCTGGGATCGCGACCGGGTTTGGCCAGCTCCTGCATGATATCCTTCAGCGTTGGCAAACCGGCTGTTTCGGTTACAAATTCCTGAAGTTTAATTTTCTTTCTCAGACTCTCATCTTTCATGAGATCTTCTATCCCAACACCGAGGCTTTGAGCCATGTGCTGAACAATCCCATAACTCTCAGGATGTACGGCGCTGTTATCCAAAAGATTATCTGCATCGTGTATCCTCAGGAACCCTGCTGCCTGCTCAAAGGCTTTGGGACCAAACCGTGGCACTTTCTTCAGTTCTTCTCTGGATCTGAAAGGGCCATTCCCATTTCTGTACTTAACAACGCTCTCTGCCAGGCCGGGACCCATTCCTGAAACAAAAGAAAGCAATTCCTTTGAGGAAGTGTTCACTTCCACCCCTACGGCATTGACACAACTTATCACTGTATCTTCCAGGCTCCTGGATAACATGCCCTGGTCAACATCATGCTGATACTGCCCCACCCCAATGGCTTTGGGATCTATTTTCACCAGTTCGGCAAGAGGATCCATAAGGCGCCGGCCTATGGAAACAGCCCCTCTGACGGTAACATCGTAATCCGGGAATTCTTCCCTGGCCACTTTGGAGGCTGAGTAAACGGAAGCACCGCTTTCATTTACCATCACAGCAATCAGGTCACTCTTGAATTTCAGGCTCCTGATGAATTTCTCCGTCTGTCTTCCCGCTGTACCGTTACCTATGGCTATGGCTTCAATCTTATACGCATCAACCAGGCTCAGCACTTTCCGGGCAGCCTCCCTGACCTCGTTCTGTGGGGGATGTGGATAAATGGTTTCATTATGCAAAAGCCGCCCCTGCCTGTCGAGACAAACCACTTTACATCCTGTACGGAATCCTGGATCTATGGCCAAAGTATTTTTTTGTCCTAATGGCGGTGCCATAAGTAACTGCCTGACATTATCCACAAAGACTTCAATGGCTTTTACATCGGCTTTCTCTTTAAAAACTGCCTTCATCTCTGTTTCCATAGATGGCTGCATCAGGCGCTTATATGAATCTTCAACAGCCTTTTGAACCTGCTCAGAGGCATCATTGCGGCCTTTAACGAAGATCTTCTCCAGGATATCCAGGGCATCATCCTTTTCCGGGCCCAGGTTGATCTTTAAAAAACCCTCTCTTTCTCCCCTCAGCATGGCCAATATCCTGTGCGAAGGTGCATTGCGCAACAATTCCTCCCATTCAAACCACGATTTATAATTCAATCCCTCCTGCTCCTTACCTTTGATCACATGAGAAGAAACCTTGGCATTCCTGAAGAAGAGATCGCGTATCCTTTTCCTGGCATACTGGTGTTCGTTCACCCATTCTGCAATAATATCCCTTGCTCCGGCAATAGCTTCCTCCACTCCAGGAACTTCCTTTTCCGGATCCACAAACTGTTCAGCCCTGGCTTCCACATCGAAATCCGACTGCGCCATGATCATCTTTGCCAAAGGCTCCAAACCACGGGTTTTTGCTATCGTAGCCCGTGTCTTGCGTTTCGGACGGTAAGGCAGGTAGATATCTTCCAGTTCCGTCATGGTGGTGACATCCATTATTTTCTGCCGTAGTTCATCTGTGAGTTTTCCTTGTTCCTCAATAGATTCCAGGATGGTCTCCCGGCGCTTGTCGAGTGCTTTCAACTGGTCCATCCTGTCACGGATGCGGGTGATCTGCTCTTCGTCAAGGCTGTCGGTTTGTTCTTTGCGATAACGCGATATGAAGGGGATCGTTGCTCCTTCAGCGAGTAAAACGACGGTGTTTTTAACCTGATCCGTGCGGACATTCAGTTCACCGGCGATCTGAACAATAAATTTTTCAAGCATATTCTGATGATCAATCTGATAAATAACCCCGGAACGATTTCAGAATCAAGCGTCAGAGTTATTTGTAGCTCATTTTATCTTACCAGGACAAAAGTACCATTTTCTTTGTGAGTTTCTCCTTCATCGGTGACGGCGGAACCCCGTATGGTGTAGTCTGCCATCCATATGTAAGCACCGGCAGGTGCAGGACTGCCGTTGATCTGTCCATCCCATCCTTCTTCAATGTTGGAGGTCTCAAATACCCTGGCTCCCCAGCGGTCGAAGATCTTCAGGGTATAACGTGCGATCTCATCCACCGGCCCTTTGAGCATGAATACATCATTCAACTGGTCTCCATTGGGTGAGAATGCATTGGGCGCAACCAGTTTGGGGCGGAAATTTACCCCAACCAAGATCTCGGCATAGGCAGTACTGCTGATAACACAGTTTTCGGATGAATGCAATTCCACACTGACTGTCTGCCCATCGGCAAGAGATGATGTTGTATAAGTATTATCCGCGCCCGATTTAACTACATTTCCATCCACCATGAAGGTATAGGTTGGGTTAGTCCCTCCGTTTTGAGGTGAGGCGGTAAACATAACCGTTTCTCCTGTTTCGATGGGATTTTTACTGGCAGTTATTCCAACCTGCACATCCAGGTTTTCGATTACATTAACCGTTATTTCCCGGCAATCAGATACACCGCACATATTCTGCCACCAGACGTGATAAGTATGGGTTTGAAGGGGAGCATCGATATTTAATTGTGTTCCTGTACCAATAGGGCTCATACCGCAGATATCCTCAAACCACTGCAATTCGGTTCCTGAACCTCCGGAGGATGATAACTCCAGGGTTGTCACGGATCCGGAACAGAACTGGTCTTCGCTGGTGAAAAGGCTGACCGGCGCTTCCGGCAATGGATGGATATATAATGTGAGCGATGATGAAACGGTATCACTTCCGAACACTGTGAGGGTCAAGGTTACCGTACTATCCTGAATATCGAGTATTCCCGGGTAATAAATTGCATCCATAAGGGCAGGATCGTTAAAAAGCCCATCGCCTGATGTATTCCATAGTGAATGCAGATAATACGAACCCGAGCCATCGAGCAACAATTCATCGTTCGCGCAGATGGTCTGATCGGGGCCGGCAATGGAGGCTGTTCCGCTTTCAATGGTCAGGTACATTACACTTGTATCGCTTCCGCATGGGGTGAGGCCATCGGCTATAAGCATGAGTGAAACACCTTCCTGGAGGTTATCATCAGGGCCGGGGGTATAAGTAGCATTCAGGATGCCCGGATTATCAAAGCTGCCATCGCCTGATGTCTCCCAGGTAAGCGAACTGAAATTAAAAGCTTGTGCCGAGGCATGGAAGACCTGACCTTCATTGATAACAGCATTGCCGCCGGCATCGGCGACCGGGGCAGGGGTGATGGTCAGCAGCATTTCATCGCTATCGGTTGAACTACCATAAACCGTGAGCGTAAGTATGACATTTCCTGCTGCAACATCAGCGCTACCGGGTGTATATAAAGGTTCCTGTGCATAAGGATCATCAAACACACCATCTCCGGCGCTGGACCATTCAAGAGTCTGATAAAACAATCCATTTCCTGTGAGCTGATAGGATTCGCCTTCGCAAATAGTGGCATCCTCTCCGGCGATGGCTGTCGTTCCTGAGGCAATGGTTAGCAGCATAGAATCGGTTGAGTCACCCGGGCATGGTGCCTGGGCTGATGCAGTGAGGGAAAGCATCACAGAGCCATTGCTTATGTCCTGGAAGGAAGGAGTATAGGTAGCATTCAGGATGGAAGGATCGTCGAAAGTACCGTCACCCGAGGAAGTCCATAAAATAACATTGTAATAAGAGGCATTTCCGTTCAGTGTGTAATCCATCCCTTCCGCAATAACATCATCAGGACCGGCAGCGGCCGAAGGTCCGTCTATCACTTCAATATCCACGAACACCTCATTCTGGCAAATAGTATCGGTACCAAAGATCGTCTGGTCAACGAAATATACACTATACTTTATGCTATGAACCCCAATACCCGCAACAGCCGGATCGAAAACTATACTATCAATACCAGGCCCGGCAAATACGCCTCCTCCCGGGAGTCCAACCAGCGTATCCGGGGCATCATAAATACAATAAATGGAATCGGCAACTATACCGGCAACCCCCAGGGTATTGTCAAGGATCTGTATCGTAGTGGTATCTAAGGAGGCCGCGCATGCTTCATCATAAGCAAAAATAAACTTAACGGTTTCAATGCCTTCAATGAGATTATCAGAGTAAGGTGAAATTATTATTTCCGTCGATAGCTCCCCGGCAGGTATGACCAGTGTATCATTACTCGGATATAGGGAATAGTCGTCTCCAAGGGTTGCGGTTCCCAGAATCTCATCAATTTCGATATATGTGGGAGAAGATTTAGGTTCTGTGAGTTCAAAGGTGATCTTTGCATCATTACAAGCCTCCACAGAGTTTCCGAAAAAACTGGAGGAATTGGAAAAGGAGATGGAACTGCTCATACCCGGACTGGAGAAGCTGTTGGCTTCCAGAAAGACAGAAGAATCGTAAATCCAATCACCGGCATCACCCACAGCAAGTTTGATATGGTATTGCTCACAGGGCACCACTACCAGTGTGGCAATTAAAGTCCTGGTAAACCCGTCATAAACTATGGTTGTACCGCCCATAGCCTGATTATCTATATAAAGATGGGAATAGGCCAAGGAAACACAACCGCTGGCAGGATAGCCTCCTCCGGGTGATCCGCGGTTCACGGTATTAATAGCCACCGGCAAGGGCGGAAATGATTCCGGGATCAGGGCTATGTTCATATTGTTATAGGGGTTGAAAGGACTGGCAGGATTAGGTCCTGAGACAAAAAAACCAAATACATCGTTGAACCCGCTGCAAACATATTCAGGATACTCTTCAGAGCCAAAAACATATTTGAAAGTAAGTGTGTCGCTTTGAGGTATAAAGTCAAACTCCAGGACAGCCGCATCGTGCGTTCCACTTCCGGCAATTGCTGTTAATTGCGGGTCGCCTGGCTGGCTAAAATTGGTACTGGCAAAAACCGAATGTAGTCCCGGAGCAGAAAAGACACTTCCTGAAGAAAGAATAACTCCTTCATCTATACCAAGATTTGTGGAACTGCCATTAAAAAATGATCCCCGTGCATTAACAGCCCCGGTGTAGGTCACATTCAAGACAGTTACACCTGATCCAACCAGAATTTGCTGCACCAATTGCTGAGGAGTAAGGTTATTTTGAACGATTAATTGCGAATGAGCCTGCAAAGACCACAAAAAGATCGATAGAGAAATAATAATCCTTCCTGTCCAATGTATAATTTTCATCATTAAAATATCTGAATATTTCACTTAACATAAAAGCCACGTAAAAATAACATTTTTTTAATCCATCCTTTCAAATTTTCAATCAACACGGGCTTTTGTTCAATATTCTCCCCCTCTGTACAACCCTTATTGATCCCATAAGGTCTGAATGAAAACAATGTGACATTTTTTATAACTTGCACCCCAAATTAATAATTCATACTATATGAAAAGACTGTTATATTTTACAGGAATAATGGGCATATCCATGCTTTTCCTTTTAGCTTCCTGCACTAAAGACGACAACGACGATGATAATTCCGGTAACAATCCCCCCCCTCCCCCACCGGAAAACCAGGCACCCAATGCACCCTCTTCTCCTGTCCCGGCTGACGGCGCCACCGGACAAGCGCTGCAGCTTTCACTCACCTGGACATGCAGCGATCCCGATCAGGATGCTCTCACCTATGATGTGTTTTTCGGATCAGACAACCCACCTGCCACTAAAGTCCTGGACGATGTTACCATCACCACATACAACACCGGCCAGCTTGAAGAGAACAAAACCTATTACTGGAAAATCACGGCCACCGATGAAGAAGGATTGACCACCAACGGACCGGTTTGGAACTTCACAACCCTCCTTCCTACTTTCCAATGCGGAGATGATGTGACGGATGCCAGGGACGGAAAAATCTATCCCACTGCGCAGTTTGGCAACCTCTGCTGGATGACCCGCAACCTGGATTACGGAACTATGATCTCAACGTCGCAAGCTCAGGCCAATAACGGAATAGACGAAAAATACTGCTATGGTGATGATCCGGCAAATTGTACGACCTACGGTGCTTTATACCAATGGAAAGAATTAATGCAGGACTTCTCCAAAGGAACTGAATTATGTCCGGACGGCTGGCATACCGCCACCTTCGATGACTGGAAAGACCTTGAAATATCTCTGGGTATCAGCGCTCAGGATGCAGGATTACAATCAGGATGGGTTGGTACCGACCAGGGACTTACGCTGCAAAATGCGGCCGGATTCAAAGCCCTCCTGGGAGGTTATATCAGCAATGCCGGTTCTTCAACAGGAATGGGCGCATCTGTAAGGTTCTGGACAGGCACCGAAGAAAATTCATTTAACGCATTTTCACGTGAGCTACAAAGCACCGATAACCGTATCCGTCATGATAAATGGAATAAGGATTATGGATATTATGTGAGGTGTGTTGAAAACCCGTGATAGATCTCAGATCTCAGATCTCAGATGTCAGATCTTAGATCTCAGATCTTAGATCTGAGGTTGCAACCTGAAGCCTGAAACGTGTTGCAGGTTGCAGGTTACAGGTTGCAGGAGTATGGGTTTGGGTGTGAGTGTGGGTGTGTGCATTAATCAACCAGGACGAACGATCCCTTCTTTTCAAATTTTTCTCCTTCTTTTGAGGCGTTGCCTTCGAGCTGGTAGGTAACAAGGTATACGTAAGTCCCTACCGGAGCTGTTTTGCCGTTGATCGTCCCATCCCAGCCTTTGTTCACATCTTCGCTCTTAAATACTTCCTGGCCCCACTTGTTATATATCCTTAGTTTGTATTCCGAAATATTCCCTAGGCTGGTCCGGGGCCGGAACTCCCGGTTCTCCGTCAATATGCTGTTTGGCCGTATCGAATTCGGGAAATACATCGGTAACTCCTTCACATCCATTACCACCTCGTTCGAGTAGGCCGGATTGTTCAGGATACATCCGCTGTTGGTGGCCAGCGCACAATATACTTTTTGTCCGTCCATCAGGTTGGAGTTGGCCCATGCTGAACTCGTGCCGCTTTGCACCTCCACCCCATCAAGGTACCAGGTGTATATGCCGGGAAACCCCTGCGGATCCGGTGTTACCGTAAACTCAACATCTTCTCCCTGGTATATCGGGTTGGCGCTTGCCGTTACCGTTAATTGCATCTCAAAACTCTCGGTGACTTCTATTTCGGTGGTGGCTATGCCCTGGCAATTATAGGGCTGGGTTGTCACTGTCACCGTATAGGTTCCTGCCGACTGAAGCGTAGCGGCCGCAATCACCGGGTTTTGTTCCGTGCTTGTAAATCCGTTCGGGCCCTGCCATTCGTACTGGGCTCCGGATATATCGCAGCTCAGCTCCAGCCGGTCGCCCTCGCATACCGGACTGTTCCCACCGGCGGTGGCAACCACCTGCTGGCCTTCGTTCTGCAAGGTCAATGTACCATACTCTGTCATGCAGCCATGCTCATCCCTTACCTGTACTGTAAAGTCGCCGGGAAGCAATCCTGTAAATTCTCCTCCCCCTTGCCAACTCTGTCCCCCGTCAATGCTGTATTCCAGGTTACCCAGGCCGCCTGTGGCCTCTACCGTGATCTCTCCGTTGGGCTCTTCACACATGGGATTCAGGCTCTGTACGCTTGTGATATCCGCCCCCCCGATGTTGCCTATGAAATACGGACCGCTGTATGACTTACAACCATTTACATCTTCTGCCTCCAGCGTGTAGTTCCCTTCCGGAACACCGCTCAGATCCAATAATGTGCCTACTTCGTTGCCCTCGTCGTCTTTCCAGGAATAGGTGAACGGTGCATTGCCCGTCACCGTGATACCTTCTATTAACCCATCGCTCCCATGGCAGTTCACCGGGGTGATCACCATCGCTGAGGTCTCTACTTCCGGTCCGCCTTCATCCGGTACCATATGTGGGCCCGACTCCGTTTCGCAGGTGTTGACATCAAAGACCAGCAAGGTGTACTGGCCTCCGGGAACGCCTGAAAGATCCAGTGACGTGCCTACCGTCACATTGTTCTCATCCAGCCATTCGTAGGTAAATGGAGAGCTGCCGCTTACGCTCAAACCCGATATCGCCCCGTCGGGGTTACCACAGGTCGACGGGGTGACCGTCATAGCGGCCTCATCAACTGTAGCCGGAGGATTATCACCGATCAGATAGGGGCCGCCTATGGTATCGCATCCGTTTGCATCCTGGATCAAAATCGTGTATTGTCCGGCCGGGGCGTTGAGAAGATCAATATTAGTGCCTACCGGATTGCCCCCTCCATCATACCATGTATAATCTAATGCCGTGCTCCCGCTCGAAAAGATCCCGGTGATCGATCCATTGGCTTCATTGCAGGTGCTGGGAAGTATCTCCATATAATCCTCCACCAGCGTCGGACCCGGAAATCCCGGAACCGCATGCGGGCCACTGACCACCTCGCAACCATTTACATCCGTTACCGTCAAGGTATATAAACCCTCCGGCACTCCCCACAGGTCAAGGTCACTGCCCACTGTCGTCCCGCCCATATCCAACCATTCGTATGTGAACGGGGCTGTACCCGTGACCAGCAAACCGCTGATCGT
Organism: Bacteroidota bacterium; assembly: GCA_018831055.1. Taxonomy (NCBI): domain Bacteria; kingdom Pseudomonadati; phylum Bacteroidota; species Bacteroidota bacterium. Next base: position 3,795 of record JAHJRE010000017.1, on the reverse strand, counting down.
ACCATTAGGATCTTCGCAATAGGAAGCAGCAATCGCGATCTGGCTCTCATCGATCTCCGGTGCACCCTCATCCTGTACCTGGTAGGGGCCGGCATGAGTAACACAATTATAGTTATCGCTTACTTCCAGCGAATAATTTCCTGCAGGTACGTTATAAAGATCCAATGAAGTCCCTACCGTATCCCCTGCCTGATTGGTCCAGATGAATGTTAAAGCACCCTGACCTGTGACGGCGAGGCCGGTGACAGCTCCGTTGGAAACTCCACAGGTTGAGTTTGTGATCGTTAAACCGATTTGAATGATAACCGGGGCACCCAGGGCAAGGGTAAAAGGAAGGGTATCGGAAGGCGCAATATTATTACAGGCATCCACAACACCATTAATTCCTGAATTCAGTAATAGCTTATAATGACCATTCGTTGCAAAAGGTTTATCGAGAGTCAGGGTAAACTCAATTTCCCATTCCCCGCCCACATCGCAGGCTGCACCATAGACATCTATAACATCATAAGGTCCGCCCGGACCGGTAACATCGAACATAGAGGCAATCACACGGTCGCAGCTCACGTTTTCAGTAAACTTAAAGGTTAACTGATCTTCCTGGCAACCCGTGATATCTTCATAAAAGACGGAATCAAGGGCCGGAGGGACATCATCGAATATTACTGCAGTAGAAGAGCTGAAATCAAGGGAATAACCTGTAGGGGATTGCGTCCAGTCACTGATATACAATACATAGGTTTCACCCTGCTCCACTGGGATTTCTATGTTCCACTTGGTATTACCATTCTGGTTACCCGGCCCTGCGCAGCCGTCCGGGCCGCTATATGCACCTGTTTCACCATGAAGGCCGGCACCCCCGGCAGAATTGCAGCTTACGCATATTTCATCCGACATATACAGAATATCGGAACATCGATGATCTGTAAGATTATATACCGCCCAGTCGTAATCATCATTAATATCAATAGGACTGATGATAAAACCAAGTATACCGGCTTCCTGGACGGTGAACCGGTACCATGTACTATTGGCTTCACCATCTAGACATTCATAGGGGCATGTCATGGAACCCGGAACTTCGTTGGGGTAACTCCCTGTTCCTGAAGAAGTATTGGGTTGGAAATAATAATCTTCGCAAACAGGAATAGCGCCCAGGCAATCTCCCACAGTAGGTACCTGGGAATGCGATACCGACGCAATTCCGGTTAATACCGCCAGTAGGCATACCAGCAAAAAGCGGGAAAGGCTTATGTTCATTGTAGTGAAAATTCGTCGCACCTGGTTGAACAGATGTTAATAGTTAATTAATTGTTAAAAGATTGTAAAATTATGAAAATATGAAAATAATGTTAACCATGATCTTCTAAAATCAATCTAAATTATCTCCTCAAAAAAAATATTGTAACTTGCACGCCTCATTTAATAAACTTACCATCATGCTTAAGAAATTTCACCATTTAATACTCCTCGCTGCAGGAATATCGCTTTTGTTGGTTTCCTGCGATAAAAAAGACGATGACAATACCGGCGACGACAATCAGACGCCTGTCAATCATGCCCCGGTAGCCTCTTTTACGGTAAATCCAACTACCGGGAATACGACGACGCTATTTGTCTTTGATGCATCTGCCAGCACCGACCAGGAAGACGCACTTTCATCACTAACGCTGAGGTGGGATTTTGATAACGACGGAACCTGGGATACCCCTGTTTCCGGTTCTCCGCTAGCCTCTCATCAATACACGACGGCCGGGGATTACACTGCAAAGCTTGAAGTAACTGATTCTAAAGGGTTAAGCGGGACAGCCACTAAAAACATCACAGTTATCCCGGTAGGAACGAACCTGCCCCCGGATCCACCTTCTAACCCGGTTCCCGCTGACGGAGCCATCGACCAGGAACTTATCATTACTCTTTCCTGGACTTGCTCCGATCCTGATCAGGATCCCCTGACGTACGATGTATATTTCGGCACGGTTAATCCGCCTGCTTTGGCTCAGCAAGATGTTGCTGCAACAAGTTTTGACCCAGGATCATTGCAGGAATCCACGAATTACTTCTGGAAAATTGTTGCCCGGGATGACGAAGGTCTGGAAACCGCCGGCCCGGTCTGGCAATTCAGCACAAAGGCAGGGAGTACATTCCAATGTGGTGATCCCTTTACCGACCCCAGGGATGGAAAAGTATACAATACCATATTTATTAATGGCCCAACAGTTGACCAGTGCTGGATGGCATCCAACATGAACATTGGAACCCGTATCAACGGAAGCCAGGCAATGGCAGACAACGGAGCCATCGAAAAGTACTGTTACGACGATAATGAAACAAATTGCGATACTTACGGTGCATTATACCAGTGGAACGAAATGATGCAATATGTCACCACCGAAGGTGCCCAGGGTATTTGCCCTGCAGGATGGCATGTTGCATCCGATCTCGACTGGCAATATCTTGAAGAAGCCATAGGAATGCCATTCAGTGAAATCACCAAAACCGGTATGAGAGGTACGGATGAAGCCCTGCATCTTAAACCCGGCGGTTCCACAGGATTTAATGCCTTGTTCAACGGGTACAGGAATAATGGAGGCAATTTCCTGAATACTGGCATTTATTCAACTTTCGCCACATCAACACAGAACTCCATTAACCTGGCTTATGTCAGGTACCTTTTCAACAACAATGATCAGATATACCGTGACGGCAACACTGAGAAAGCCTTTGGACTCGGTGTGAGATGCATCGCCGATTAAAATATGTGGGGGATATTACCCAGTAAGCCGGCTGATATGCTTAGCCGGCTTTTTTTTATTTATGACTCACCTTCCCGGATGTTGATAATTATTAACTCATTGTTAATAAAAAAATTAGGCCACTTTTATCAAGCTTCCATCCTAATATTCAGGCATTTGTATGATCCGTATTTTTACTTACTTTAATAAGGGATACTTGCAATGTAATCCACAACATACTATATTTGACCTTGATTACAACAACGATGTAACGCTTTTACGATCCAATTAAGAACGTTCTTTATTATAGACCAAAAATTACGAAACAATCTCTGACCCAAACCTTGTAGTTATGAAAACCCAATTCTTAATATTGTGCCTGTTTTGCATTGTGGCACTATTTTCTTCCTGCCAGAAGGAAGAAGAAAAAGTCGGCCCCGTTGCCGATTTCTCAGTAAACCCTCCGGAGGGTTATGTTACCACCAACTTTATTTTCGACGGATCTGGTTCCTCTGACCAGGAGACACCAATTTCGGAACTCGAATTCAGATGGGACTGGGACGGTGACGGCAAATGGGATACACCCTACTCCAATGCAAGTACCGCAACCCATAAATTTCCCACAGACGGCAATTTTGATGTTAGAATGGAAGTCGTTGACAGCGACGGATGGACAGATTCCTTCCGTAAAACCATTACCGTCCTGCCCGATACAACTCCCCCTCTGGCCATGTTTGAAGTGTTACCCTCCCATATTGGAGATATCAACACAATATTCAAATTCGATGCCTCTAACACCATCAGCATGAACAAAACCAATGGTGATGTTCAGATCCGCTGGGACTGGGAAGGCGATGGTATCTGGGATACAGGATACCGTGCCGACCCGCAGGCTTACCATCGTTATGTCGTTCCCGGGACTTACCAGGCCTCCCTCGAAGTTATTGACGATGAAAACCTTACAAACATTGCCAGGATCACGGTTGTGATCAGTCAGTAAAATACTATTTTCTTATCAGTATTCTGTTGAAAAGGCTTCCGGAAACGGAAGCTTTTTTTT